>NZ_JBWKCA010000019.1:0-162862 GCF_056436715.1 Streptomyces sp. NPDC043176 | reverse complement strand
CCCCGCGCCGCTCACCCCCACTATTTTGTTTGCGGCCCCCCCGCCGTGTTTTTGTCCGCCCCCCCCCCCCCCCCCCCCCCCCCCCGGCGGGGGCGGCCCCCCCCCGGGGCCGCCCCCCCCGGCCCCTTCCGTGGTGCCGCGTACGAGGACGAAACAGGACGGGCGGGACCGCGAGAGGTCCCCCGGGGGGCAGGGCAGAGTGACAGAGACGGTACAGGCGGCCGACCGGGCGGCGGAGCAGGACTGCCCCGCGTGCGGCACACCGGTGACGGGCGGCGGACGGTACGTCGTGTGGTGTGCGGCCTGCGACTGGAACGTGGACCCCGAGGTGCGCGACGAGGAGACCCCGGGGCGGATCGAGCGCCTGCGGCGCGGCCTGGCGCGCCGGCACGGAGAGCGGCTCTTCGCCGAACTCTCGGGCGAGGCGGGTCTTCCCGCCGGCCCGCGGTCCCCCGCCCAGGCCGACTCGCCGGACGCCGGGGGCGCACCGGGCCGGGGCGCGGACGCACCGGACGCGGCCGTGCCGGCGGCGCGGCGGGGGACGGGGAGGGCCGACGGACCCGCGGCCGCACCGCGGGGGTCAGGGGCGGCCGACGGACCCGCGGCCGCACGGCGAGGGGCCGGGACCGCGGGGCGGCTCGCGGCGGGGCTCGCCGTGGCGGTCCACGGCGTGACGGCCGGGCTCCTCGCGGGCGGGCTGTGGCTGCTCGTCGCGCGGTGGGGGCACGGTCTCCTGCCGTTCTGCGGGGGCCTGTTGATCGGGCTCGCCGTCGTGCTGCGGCCCCGGTTCCGCAGGCTCGGACGGCTGGCCGGCGATCTGCCCGTGCTGCGGCGCAAGGACGCGCCGCGGCTCTTCGCGCTGCTCGACGAGATCGCGGAGCAGGTCGGCACGGTCGGGGTGCGGGCCGTGGTGATCGGGGCCGAGGCCAACGCGGGGGTGACCACGTACGGCCTTCGCCAGCATCGGGTGCTCCGCCTCGGTCTCGGCCTGTGGCAGATCATGTCCCCGCAGGAGCGGGTCGCCGTCCTCGGCCACGAGTTCGGCCACTACGCCCACGGGGACACCCGCCGCGGCCTCCTCGTCGGCAGCGCCTTCGATTCCCTGGCGACCTGGCGTTACACGCTGGCCGCGAAGGACCCCGACGGCCTGATGGACGACCTCGTCAACCTGATGACCGCTCCGCCCCGGATGCTCGTCGACGGCGTGCTCGTCCTCCTGGAGCACCTGACCCTCGCCGATTCGCAGCGCGCCGAGTACCTCGCCGACTCGTCCGCCGCCCGCGTCGGGGGCACGGTCGCGGCGGCCGGCCTGATGGACCGGCTCCTCGTCGCGGCCGGCGTCGAGGGGGAACTCCGCCGGGAGATCGTCGCCTCGCGCACCCGGATCGGGGGCGCGCGCCGCGGGGAACCCGCGGAGGAACTGTGGGAACGCGTCGCCGCGTACGGCGCGTCGATCCCGGCGTACGAGTACGAACGACTGCGCCGCGTCGCGGAGCGGCGCGGGCACCAGGTCGACTCCACACATCCCCCGACCCACCTGCGTCACCGCCTACTGGCCCGCGGCGAGCAGGTCGCGGCCCGGATCGTGCTCGGTCCGGAGAGGTCCGCGGAGGTCGAGGCGGAGCTCGCCGGGCCCGCGCGGAGTGTGGCGCGGGAACTCGTGCGGGGCTGAACCCGGCCCGCGCGGAGTGCGGCACGGGAGCCCGTGCGGGGCCGAACCCGGCTCCGCGCGGAGTGCGGCACGGAAGCCCGTGCGGGGCCGAACCCGGGGCCGGCCGCGCCGGACTCGTGCGCGGTCGCTGTCACATCCCGGTGGGCGCTCGCGTCAACGGGGTGACGCAACCGAGGAGGAGTGAGGCGCCATGCACGAGGACGCGTTTCTGACGGCCCTGACCGACCGCTTCGACGCCCACGAGGACCGGCTGCGGGGCGTGGCCCTCCGGATGATGGGCTCCCCGGTGGAGGCGGAGGAGATGCTCGTGGCCGCGAGGGCGGGACTCGGCCGCGACGACGGGGCCGCCCTACGGGCCTGGCTGACGGCGCTCGTGGGCGAGACCTGCGTACGCGGCCTCCAGGAGCGGGGAACGGCCGGGCGAGGGCGCGACCGGGGAGCCGGGGCGGCCGCGACGGAGAGACCCGCGGACGAGGTGGAGGAGGACGACGCCGGGGCGCCGGTGGGCGGGGCCGTCGGCGGCACGGCGGGGGCGCCGACCGGCTGGACCGTCGGAGACGTGGCAGGGGCCGGTGTCGAGGCCGTGTGGCTGGCCCTGCTGGTCATGTTGGAGTCGTTGGGTGCCGAGGAGCGCCTCGCGTACGTCCTGCACGACGCGTTCGGGCTGCCTGCGTCGGAGACGGCGCGGATCACCGGGGCGTCGGAAGCGCAGGTGACGCGGCGGGCGCGGCGGGCGCGGGACCGGGTCCGGGGGGTCGGGGCCGTCCGGGGCGGCGACGATCCGGGACGGCAGCGGGTGGTGGTGGACCGGTTCCTGACGGCGGCACGCGCGCGTGATCCCCGCGCGCTGGCGGCCGTCCTCGATCCGGACGTGGTGGCCTACTCGGATCGCGGTCCGGTGCACGGCGCGCCGGCCGTGGCCGAGGGTGCCGCCGCGTTCGCCCGGTTCGCCGACGTGTCGCGACCCGCGCTGGTCGACGGAGCGGTCGGCGCGGTCGCCTTCGTCGACGGCCGTCCGGTCGCGGCTCTGATGTTCACCTTCCGCCAGGAGCGGATCGCCACCCTCGCCGTGACCGCCGGGGAGGATCGGGTCCGGGCGCTGGACCTGGCCTTCCCCGACTGGTGACGGGGCGGTCGGGAGCCCGCCGCAGCGGCCGTGGTCGAGGCCGTCGGGAGCTCGCCGCAGCGGCCGGTGGGGGCCGCCGGAAGCCCGCCAAAGCGGCCGGTGGCGGGGCCCGCACAGGTCGGCAGGTCGTGAACCCTGACTTCGGCGTCAGGGTCAAGTCCGTGGCGGGACAGGGGAATCCCGGAGGAGGAGAGGCCAGGGCGGGACCTAGCCTGAAGGCATGATGATCAACGCGCAGACCCGGGTACGGGTCGCCCGCCCCTCGCGGGACCTCGCCGCCGCCGAGCGGTTCCACGTCGAAGGGCTCGGACTCGACGTGCTGTGGCGCAGCACCGAACCGGAGCCGGGGAAGCACGAGTTGCTCATGGTCGGGCCCGCCGACGGGAGCTGGCACTTCGAGCTGACCCGTGACCCCCGCGATCCGCTGGACCCCGCCCCGACCGTCGACGACCTGTTCGTCGTCTACCTCGGCTCGCCCGTCGAGGACGCGCAGGTGGAGCGACTGCTCGCCGCCGGCGGCACCCGGGTGCCCGCGCACAATCCGTACTGGGACGAGTGGGGCGTCACCGTCGTCGATCCGGACGGCTACCGGCTCGTCCTCTGCTCCCGCGACTGGGGCAGATAGCCGCAGCCGGAGCCCGGCCGCCCCGGGCCTCCGCTCGGACCGGTCCCCCGCCCGGGCAAAGGCCCCCGCGCGTCGGGCCCCGCTCAGGCACGGCCCCGCACGCGCCGGGCCCCGCTCGAGCAGGCCCCGCACGCGCCGGGGTCCGGAGTTCCTAGGGCTGGCGTACGGCGCGCAGGACCACGAACTTGCTGTCGCTGGCGACGAGGTCGCTGTTGCCGAAGATGCGCCGGAGGGTGACGTGGTAGCCGAGGTGACGGTTGCCGACGACCCAGAGTTCGCCACCGGGTCGCAGGGCGCGCCGCGCGTCGGCGAACATGCGGCGGGCGGTGCGGTCGGTGGTGGCCTGGTGGCTGTGGAACGGGGGGTTGTTGAGGACCAGGTCGACGGAGCCGGCGGGCAGGTCCGAGAGGCCGTCGCCGACGAGGAACTCGGCCGTGCGCCCGCCGCCCACGTGGGTGCGGAAGTTCTCCTCGGCCGAGGCGACCGCCTGGTACGACTCGTCGGCGAACACCAGCTCCGCCTGGGGTTCGTGCAGGGCGATGGCGAGGCCGACGACGCCGTTTCCGCAGCCGAGGTCGGCGACGCGGGCCCGGCCGAAGCCACCAGGGAGGTTCGCGAGGAGGAAGCGGGTGCCGATGTCGAGGCGGTCGGCGCAGAACACGCCCGCCTGATTGGTGACGGTGAGTCCGGGCAGCCCCGGGGCGGGGGTGTCGGCCGGGAGGTCGTACCGGTACGGCCAGGGGTTCCGGCCCGGCGTGAGGGCCGGGTCGGGGGTGGCGTGGATCAGTCGGGCCTTCTTCACCGCGAGTGAGGTGCGGGTGGGGCCGATGATCCGCTCGAAGAGCCTGAGGGTGGAGGTGTGGATGTCCTTGACCATGCCGGTGCCGACGACGACGGTGCCCTCGTGCACGGCCGGCCGGAGCCGGTGGAGCTGGTCCTCCAGGAGCGCGAGGCTCTTGGGGACGTGGACGAGGAGCACGTCGACCCGCTCGGGCGGCGGGTCCTGCGTGGTGAGCAGACGGACGGCGTCCGGCGCGACTCCGGCGCGGGCCAGGTTGGCCTGGGTGGCCCGGCGCCCGAGGTACGAGTCGGAGATCTGGACGAGTTCGGCGGGACCGGCGGCCTGCAAGGCGGTGACGAGGGCTCCCCAGCGGTCGCCGACGACGGCGACGGTGCCGGACAGGTCGACGCCGGCCTCCGCCAGGTCGGCGAGGAGGTACTCGTCGGACGCGTCCCAGGCGCGCAGCTGGTCGCGCGGGTCCTCGGGGAAGCGGGTCAGCGTGAAGGCGCCCCATGACGTGGTCAAACGGTTCATCGTGCCCTCAGGCTAGCCGGTCGCCGGCTTCCGGCTCGCCGGACGCTCGTCCGATCGGCGCAAGACGGCGTCGGGTGTCGGCGAAGGGCGGTGTCGGACCGTCGGCTGAGGGACACGTCGGGTTCCGGCGAAGTACGGTGTCGGGCCGTCGGCTGAGGGACGCGTCGGGTTCCGGCGCACGGCGTGCCGGGCCTTCAGCGCAGGGCCGTGTCGAGGTGGAGGTGCCAGAGGCCGGGGCGGCCGGTGAGGGTGACGGTGGAGAGGGGGCGGACGTCGACGTTCCAGTACGTGGCGGGCGGTGCCTTCAGGGCGTACACGAGGGCGGCCCGTACGACGGAGGGTTCGGCGACGGCCACGATGGCGCCGTCGTCGGCGGGGCGGGTGTCGAGCCAGTTCCCTATCCGGGTGATGAAGGCGAGGAGGGGTTCGCCGCCGTGCGGGGCGGTGCGGGCGTCGGTGAGCCAGGCGTCGACGGCGGCCGGTTCGAGGGCGGCGACCTCGGCGAGGGTCAGGCCGCGCCAGCGGCCCATGTCGCAGTCGCGCAGCGCGGGCTGGGCGAGGGGCGCGTAGCCGAGGGCGGTGCCGGTGGCGCGGCTGCGGGGCGTCGGGGAGCAGTAGCGCAGCTCGGCCGCGCCGAGCGGGATGAGCGCGGGCGCGGCCTGCTGCACCTCGTACCAGCCGGCCTCGTCGAGCGGCCGGTCGTCATCGAAGCGTTCGGCGAGCAGGGAGGAGCTGCGTGCCGCCGTGACGAGCGTCACCCGAAGACTCATGGCCGCGATCGTGAGGCCGGTGGCCCCGCAGGTCAAGGGGTCGATTTCCGGGGCCCGCGGGGGTGCGGCTCACTGCTGCCCGAGAGCCATCCACTTGTCCGGATTCTGCAGTGGCGTGAAACCGACCTTCTCGTACACGCCGTGCGCGTCGGCGGTGGCGAGCAGGATGCGGCGGAGGCCGAAGGGCGCGAGGTGGTCGCGGACGGCGGCGACGAGCGCGGTGCCGAGTCCGGTGCCGCGGGCCGGGCGGTCGACGTAGACGTCGCAGAGCCAGGCGAAGGTGGCGTAGTCGGTGACGACGCGCGCGTAGGCGCTCATCCCGCCGGTCTCGCGGTGGTAGGCCCCGAGGTTGAGCGAGCCCGCGATGGCGCTGTCCTGCTTCTCCCGAGGTCGGCCGAGGGCCCAGTAGGCGTCCGTGGAGAGCCAGTGATGGACGAGGGCGGCGTCGATCCGCGCGGGGTCGGCTGAGATCTCGTACGCCCCGTGCATGACGGAGGCGGCGCGGGCGGCGGGGAGTGCGCTGTCGGTCATGGCCGAAGGGTTCCAGGAGGGGTGGGGGTTGTCAGGCGAATTTGCCCGGGGCCAGGGCGGTTCGTGGCCCGGCCGGGTCACGCGGGCGGCCGGGCCCGGGTGCTCACGTGGTGAGCTCGTCGACGGCCGTCCGCAGGCGGCGCACCCCTTCCGCGATCTCGGTGGGGCCCGCGACACCCGCGAAACTCAGCCGGATGTGCCCGGCGGGGGGTTCGGCGCAGAAGTAGGGGCGGCCGGGGGCGGCGGCGACGCCGGCCCGCAGCGCGGCGGCGAGGAGGGAGGCCTCGGGGAGGGTGTCGGGGAGGCGGAGCCAGAGGTGGTAGCCGCCGTAGGGGATGTGGGGCAGGGCCAGGCCGGGCAGGTCGTGGGCGACGGCGCCGGTCATCACCGTGCGGCGGTTCCTGAGCTCCTGGGAGACGGCGCGCAGATGGCGGTGCCAGGCGGGCGCCCCCACGAGTTCGAGGGCGGCCTCCTGGAGGGGCCTCGGCACGAAGAAGCTGTCGACGACCTGGATGGCGCGCAGGCGCTCGAGGACGGGGCCGCGGGCGGCCAGGGCGCCGACGCGCAGGCTGGGCGAGGTGGCCTTGGTGAGCGAGCAGACGTGGACGACGACGCCGTCGGGGTCGTCGGCGGCGAGCGGGGCGGGCAGGGCCGGGGCGTCCTCGTGGACGAGCCGGCGGGCGAAGTCGTCCTCGACGACGAAGGCTCCGGCGGCGCGGGCGATGCGGACGACCTCGCGGCGCCGTTCGGGTCCCAGGACGGCGCCGGTCGGGTTCTGGAAGAGCGGCTGGCAGACGAAGACCCGGGCGCCGGTGGCGCGGAAGGCGGCTTCGAGGAGTTCGGGGCGGACGCCGTCGGAGTCGGCGGGCACGGGGACGGGGCGGAGCCCGGCGGCGCGGGCGACGGCGAGCATGCCGGGGTAGGTGGGCGACTCGACGAGGACGGGCGTGCCGGGCGGGGCCAGGGCGCGCAGGGCGGTGGTGATGGCGGACTGGCCGCCGGCCGTGATGAGGATCTCGGCGGCGGTGACGCTGCCGCCGATCTCGCGGGCGAACCACTCGCGCAGTTCGGGCAGACCGTCGGTGGGCGGTCGGCCCCAGGCGCCCGGGCGGCGTCCGGCGCGGGCGAGGGCGGCGGCGAGGGCCTGTTGCGGCTGGAGGGAGGGGTGGAGGTAGCCGCCGTTGAACTCGATCACGCCGGGCGGCGGGGCGGAGAGCGTGACGAGGACTCCGGAGGCGTCCACGGCCCGGGGGACGAGTTCGGTGGCGGTGTCGGCGCTGAGCGCGACCTCCTGCCAGGAGGTGTCGCCGGTGACGGGCGCGGGGGTCCGGGGTTCCGCGCGGAAGGCCCCGGCGCCGGGGCGGGTGACGACCAGGCCTTCGGCGGCGAGCTGGGCGAGGGCCCGGGTGACGGTCACCGGCGAGACCCGGTACCGCTCGACGAGGGCACGACTCGATGGCAGTTTCTCACCCGGGGAGTAGCGGTTCAGCTCCACTCGCAGGGATGCCGCCAGTTCCGCCCCACTGCTACGCTCTTGCATGAGAGCAAAGGATAGCGCTACTACCACCTCGACGATAGCGGTCCCCGTCACCGGGCAGACCGTCACCGGCCCCCCGGCCACCGCCGGCCGGGGCCCCGCGGCCCCGAGCACCCCGACGAGCCCGGCGACGCCCGGCGCGGCGACCTCGGCGGCCCCCGCCGACCCGGTCGGCCGCGGCACGCTGCTCGCCGTCCTGGGCGTGGTGTCGTTCTCGCTGACCTTCCCGTCGACCGTGTGGGGCCTGGAGAGCTTCGGCCCCTGGTCCCTGGTGGCCGTGCGCTCCACCCTGGCCGCCCTCGTCGCGAGCGCCTTCCTGCTCGTCGGCCGGGTCCGGCTGCCGGACCGGCGCCACTGGGCGGGTCTCGCGGTGGTCGCCGGCGGTGTCGTCGTCGGCTTCCCGCTCCTGACGACCCTGGCGCTGCAGACCTCCACCACCTCGCACGCCGCCGTCGTGGTGGGCCTGCTGCCGCTCAGCACGGCGGCCTTCGCCGCACTGCGGACGGGCCGGCGCCCGTCCCGCACCTTCTGGTTCGCGGCCGTCTCCGGCGCGGTGGTGGTGATCGCGTTCACGCTCCAGCAGAGCGGCGGGGCGGTGTCGCGCGGCGACCTGTACCTCTTCGGCGCGCTCCTCGTCTGCGCCGCCGGCTACACCGAGGGCGGGCGGCTCGCGCGGCTGATGCCGGGCTGGCAGGTCATCGGCTGGGCCCTGGTCCTCTGCATGCCCCTGATGGTGGCGGCCTCAGCGGTCGCGCTGTCGATCGAGCCGGTCCGCCTGAACGCCCACGGGGTCATCGGCCTCCTGTGGGTCGCGGCGGGCTCCACGTTCTTCGGTCTCTACGTCTGGTACCGGGGCATGGCGTCGATCGGCATCCCGAAGGCGAGCCAGCTCCAGCTCGCGCAGCCGCTCCTCACCCTGTTCTGGTCGGTCTTCCTGCTCGGCGAGACGCTGCCGCTGGCCGCCCCGCTCGCCGCGGTGGGCGTCCTCGTCTGCATCGCGGTGACCCAGCGCGCGAGGAGCTGACGCACGGCGCCGCGCGGGGCCTCCGTGTGCCGTCCCGCGGGGGACCGGCCGGACGCGGAGGACGGCGGACCGCGGGGGCCCACATGACGCATCGGGGCGAAGCGGGCCACAATGGCATTTGTACGGCCCAACCAGGTCAAGCCCGGTCGCGAGGAGGTCACCCGATGCAGGCGAGCGTGGGCGACAAACTGCTGGTGCACGGCCGGACCGTCGGTCACCACGACCGTACGGCCGAGGTCCTTCAGGTACTGGGGGAGAACGGCACTCCCCCGTACCGCGTGAAGTTCGACGACGACGGGCACGAGGCCCTGATGTCGCCGGGCCCCGACACCGTCGTACGTCATCACCCGGAGGAAGGGGCCCGCTGAGCCCTCACGCCTTCGGCGGACGGACCCTGGTCGGGTAGTGATCGGCCACCACGGCGGCCATCGCCCCGATCCGGTCCGTCGTCACCTCCTTCGCCGCGAAGAAGCAGTGACCGCCGACCGCCGGGTACCCGGCGGCGAGCGCGAGGTGACGTGAGAGCTCCTCGGGGTCCTGCCACGCGACGGACTGGGCCGGGTCGCCCGCCTTGTACAGCGCCTCGCCGATGTACAGGCCGACGCCCGTCCCGCGTACCACCGCGTCCCACCAGGGCAGCAGCTTGGCGTAGTCGGCCGCGGGCAGGCCGATGTTCCAGTAGAGCTGCGGCACCACGTGGTCGATCCAGCCCTCGCGGATCCACTTGCGGGTGTCGGCGTACAGGTCGTCGTAGGTCTGGACACCGGCCCGGGTGTCCGAGCCCTCCGGGTCGGTGGCACGGTTCCGCCAGACACCGAAGGGGCTCACCCCGAAGGCCACGTGCCTCTGGAGGCCCTTGATCCGGGCGGACATCCCGGAGACCAGCAGGTCGGTGTTGTTCCGCCGCCAGGACGCCCTGTCGGGGAAGTCGCCGCCGTGGCGCGCGTACGCGTCGTCGTCGGCGAAGACCTGCCCGGCCACCGGGTACGGGTAGAAGTAGTCGTCCCAGTGCACGGCGTCGACGTCGTACCGGTGCACCGCGTCCAGCATCGCGTCCTGAACGAACTCCCTGACCTCGGGCAGGCCCGGGTTGTAGTACAGCTTCCCGCCGTACGGGAGCACCCACTCCGGGTGGAGCCGGGCCGGGTGGTCCGCGACGAGCCGGGCGGGGTCGGTGTGGTTCGCCACCCGGTACGGGTTGAACCAGGCGTGCAGCTCCAGGCCCCGCGCGTGGGCCTCGGTGACGGCCGTCCCCAGCGGGTCCCAGCCGGGATCGCGGCCCTGCGTGCCGGTCAGGCACTGCGCCCACGGCTCGTACGGCGAGGGCCACAGCGCGTCGGCGGTGGGCCGGACCTGGAGCACGACCGTGTTGAGGCGGCGCGCGACGGCCGTGTCGAGGTGGGCGAGGAGTTCGGTGCGCTGCGCCTCGGCGGTCAGCCCGGCACGCGAGGGCCAGTCCCGGTTGGCGACCGTCGCCACCCACATCCCGCGGAACTCCCGCCGGCGGCGCGGTCTCCCCCGCGCCGGCGTCGTGGCGCCGGCCGTCTCCGGTGCGGCTCCCGCCGAGGACGCGGCCGTCGGCGCCGCCCCTGTCGTTCCCGTCACGGCGAGCGCGGTCCCGGCGGCGCCGGCCACGAGCCCTCTTCTGCCGATAGGCGGCACTTGTACCCCTCCCCTGTCGGATACGTCACACGCACCCGGACAGCATGCCCGCCCCGGACGATCGATCATCGGTTAATGAGCGGTAACGTCGTGGGGGTAGAGGCGGACACACCGGAATCACACGGACCCCGCCGCCGGAGAAGAGCGAAAGGCACGAGGTGACGGACTCCATGGCCGACATTGAGCGCGTCGGAGTGGTGGGCTGCGGCCAGATGGGCGCGGGCATCGCGGAGGTGTGTGCCCGGAGCGGGCTCGAGGTGAAGGTCGCCGAGACCACCGGCGAGGCGCTGGAGATCGGCCGCACACGGCTCTACAACTCGCTGTCGAAGGCCGCCGAACGCGGCAAGATCAGCGAGGAGGAGCGGGACGCGACGCTCGCGCGCCTCAGCTTCACCACCGACCTCGGCGAATTCGCCGACCGCGACCTCGTCATCGAGGCGGTCGTGGAGAACGAGCAGGTCAAGACCGAGATCTTCCAGGTTCTCGACCAGGTGATGACCCGGCCGGACGCCATCCTGGCCTCGAACACCTCCTCCATCCCGCTGGTGAAGCTGGCCGTGGCGACCTCCCGCCCCGACCAGGTCATCGGCATCCACTTCTTCAACCCGGCCCCGGTGCAGAAGCTCGTCGAACTGATCCCCGCCCTCACCACCTCCGAGGGCACGATCAGCCGCGCCCAGGCCTTCGCGGAGAAGGCGCTCGGCAAGCACGCGATCCGCGCGCAGGACCGGTCGGGCTTCGTCGTCAACGCGCTCCTCGTGCCGTACCTGCTCTCCGCGATCCGCATGTTCGAGTCGGGCATCGCCAGCCGCGAGGACATCGACAACGGCATGGAGTTCGGCTGCGCCCACCCGATGGGCCCGCTGAAGCTCTCCGACCTGATCGGCCTGGACACGATCGCGTCGATCGCCGACTCCATGTACGCCGAGTTCAAGGAGCCGCTGTACGCCGCTCCCCCGCTGCTCCAGCGGATGGTGGACGCGGGCCGGCTCGGCCGCAAGACGGGCTGGGGCTTCTACCCGTACCCCGCCTGACGGCTCCCCCGAACCCCGGACGGCCCGTACACCCGCACAGGTACGGGCCGTCCGGCATGTCCGCGCCGGGAGTCCTCAGCCGAGGCGCAGGTGGTGGAGCATCAGCAGGCCGGCGGCCATGTTGGCGGCCGGGATCTCACCCCGGCCGATCATCTCGGGGACCTGTTTCAGCGGGACCCAGGCCCGCCGCGAGGACTCGAACGCGTCCTCGGGCGGTCCGGTGTAGGTGGCCCGATCCGCCCAGTAGAGGTGGTGCCGGGCGTCGCTGAGGCCGTTGGAGGGCTCGACGGTGAGGAGGTGCCGCAGCGGGCCCGGCCGCCAGCCGGTCTCCTCCTCCATCTCGCGGGCGGCAGCGGCCTCGATGTCCTCGCCGTCCTCGACGACGCCGGCGGCCAGCTCCCAGCCCCAGCTGTCGGTGATGAAGCGGTGGCGCCAGAGCATCAGGACTTCGTCCGCGTCGTTGACCGCGGTCGCGACGGCGACCGGACGGAGCCGGATCAGATAGTGGTCGAGGTGGCGGCCGTCCGGGAGTTCGACGTCCGCGAGGTTCACCTGGAACCAGCGATTCTCATAGACCGAGCGTTCACTCAGTTTCGTCCACTGCACGTTCTTGCCACCTTCCGACTGGTCGGTGCTCGTTTGGTGGCAATATCGCAGCAGCTGGAGGCTCACAGGGGAACGCGCAGCGTCCCTTCGATCAGCGCCGCCGCCTCCAGGGCGTCGTGTCCGCCGCTGGCCAGCAGGTGCTCCCGCACCTGGCGCATCCGGTCCCGGAGCCGCCGCGACTCCATCCCCCGCGCCCGCTCCGTCATCTCGACCGCGATGCGCGCGGCCCCGTCCGCCTCCCCCTGCCGCAGCTCGATCTGACACAGCATGGCGAGCCGGTGCACCCGGCCCCGGTCGTGCGAGGGCGTGCCGACCGCGGCCGACGCGTGTTCGTGCGCCGCCGGAAGATCACCCAGACTGAGCAGGGCCTCGGCGACCTGTACGTTGACGAACCCCGGCTGGACGTAACCCGTCTCGGCCGGCTCCTCCCCCGGACTGATCCGGTCCGCCGCCGCCTCGGCCCGCCGGATGCAGGCGAGCGCGGCCGTCCCGTCACCGAGATGCGCGTACGCCTTCGCCTGCATCGCCGTCAGATCGGCGGCGAGCGCGGGGGTGATCTGGCGGCCCGCGGCCCGCAGCGCCGCCTCGGCGAAGGCGACCGCCTGCCGGTACTCCGCCATGAACAGCGCCTGGTTGACGAGCAGCGCGATCACGTAGGCACCGAGGCCCCGGTCCCCGCTGGCCTTCGCGAGCCGCAGCGCCTGATGGAAGTAACGCTGGGCGAGACCGTGCGCGTCGGCGTCGTACGCGCAGATTCCGGCCACCGCGACCAGGCCGCCGGTGGCCCGGTGCAGCTGCCGGCCGAGGGCGTCGCTGTACGCGCCCCGGAGCAGCGGGGCGGTCTCGGTGGTGAGGAAGCCGACGATCCGGGCCCGGGTCGCGATGCCCCCGGCCCTGCGGTACATCTGCTCGTAGTGCGAACGGGCCGCGCTCAGCACGGAGATGTCCGCCGCCGAGACGCTCGTCCCCCGCCCGGCGCGGGACACGTCGGCGTCCTCCGGCGGGTTCTCCCACTCCCACACCGGCATCACCGCGGGCGTGCCGGTCACGGCCTGCGCCCCGAGCGTGTGCGGTCGCCGCTGTTCGTCGGAGCGCCACAGGGCGGGCGCCCGCTCCACGAAGCCGGAGAGCGGCGCGGCGAGCGCCGGGGGCGGCCCGCCCGGCACGCCGAGGCCGATGTCGTCCAGGGTCACCTGCCGGTGCAGCCGGGCCGAGAGCACCTCGCAGAGCAGGTCCGGCACCTGGCCCCGCGGCCGCTGGCCCTTCAACCAGCGGGCCACGGCGGTGTGTTCGTAGCGCAGGGCGAGGCCCCTCGCCCGGCCGGCCCGGTTCACCCGGGCGGCGAGGCCGGCGTGGGAGACGCCCGCCTCGTCGAGCAGGGCGTCGAGCAGGGTGTTGGGCTGCATGGCCCCTCCGGTGACTCGGTGCACACACCCTAGGGCCGGGCGGGCCCCCAGGTGGCCGAATTCATACGGGTCGACGCCCTACGGGGTGTTTTCGTATGAGCGGACTTCGGAGCCACGCGGACCGTGCCCGTACGAGCCGGCTCCGGAAGGGCCGACGACGCACGGACCGGTTTCGCACGGGCCGGCGTCACGCAGGACGGTCTCGCGCGGGCCGGCTCCGGACGGGCCGACGTCACGCGGGCCGGTTTCGCACGGGGTGTGAACGAAGTACCCGTGCCGCAGGTCCGCGTACTCTGCCGCGCCCGCCCCGCCCCCGGTTGACTGTGCTTCTCGCCGCAAGGCGACGACCGGGCCGCCGGCTCCCCCTCGAACAGTGCGGCCGCCCGGTCCGCGTCGCCCGCCCCGCTGATCTGCCCGACACTCCGTGGCGGGGCGGGCGGCGCCGGCCCCGCGGCCTCCGCTCAACAGTGGGAGGAGGGCGCGGGCCGGGAGCGGCGCAGCCCGGGTTCGGCGGGCTGCGCCGGCACCCGGACACGGTCGTTGCGCACGACGAGCAGCGCCACGTCGTCCGCGAGCCGGCCGCCCGTGTGGTGCAGCAGCGCCGCGTGGACCCGGCGGACCAGGGCCGCGGGCGTCTCGGCGGCCGTCCCGGCCAGGGCGGCGTCGAGCGCGAAGAACCGGCCCCGGTGGTCTCGGGCCTCCTCGGCACCGTCGGTGTGCAGGACCAGCGTCTCGCCGGGCAGCAGCCGGGCCGCCGTGTGGGGGACGAGGACGGCGGGCAGCGGAAGCACCCCCAGCGGCGGGAGCGGGTCCCCGACCGGGAGCCGCTCCACCCTCCGGCCGAGGCGGTACGGGCCGGGATGACCGCAGTTGAACACGGACAGCCGCCCGTCGGACCGGATCTCCAGGAGCAGCAGCGTCACGAACTCCTCCGCCGCCGGGTGCCGCGGCTCCGAACCGGCCCGTGCCGGGTGCTCGTCCCGCGCCCGTTCCCTCAGGTGCCGTTCGAGGGCCCGCTCCAACCGCCGCAGAACCCCACCGAGTTCGGGCTCGTCATGGGCGGCCTCGCGGAAACTGCCGAGCACCGCCACCACCGCGCCGAGCGCCGCGAGGCCGTGGCCCCTGACGTCTCCGATGAGGATCCGCACGCCCTGGGGCGTGGCCACCGCCTCGTACAGATCGCCGCCCACGGACGCGCCCCGGGTGGCGGACAACTGCCCCGCGGCCAGCACCAGTCCGTCCAGCCGGCCGGGCGGCGGGCGCAGCAGCACGAGCTGGGTGGCGGCCGCGACGGCCCGCACCCGGGCCAGTTCCCGGGCGAGCCCCCGCCGGAGTCCCACGACCAGGCCGGTGCCCACGGTCAGGAAGACGACGCTCGTGGCGATCCTCATCGGAAGTCCCGGCTGCCGGGCCAGCGGACACCAGAACTTCCATGCCACCGCCACCGCACCCCAAGCGGACGGCAGGGCGAGCGGGGCCAGCCGGCGGAGCCGGGAGCCATCGGCGAGCAACGACCTGGTACGGATCATGCACGGCCCTTCCCGAGCCCCCGACAGCGCCCGCGGGCCCTGCGGCCCACAGGTCCGCCCCTGTGGCCGCGTCGATTCTGCCGACCGCACGCGTCACCGGGGAACACCCGCCGCGGATCTCACCCGAAGGAGTGAGCATCCCCGGCGCGCCGCGCTTCGCCAGGCCTCCGCCACGCGCACAGCAGGACGAGACCCGCTCTGGTGTACGCCGGTTACGGGCGGAAGGGGGACCGGGAAACGGCGGAGGGCCGTCCCGGATGCGTACCCGGGGCGGCCCTCCTGGTGTCGTGCTCGTGGGTCAGGCGCCGCGCAGGACGGCTCCCGTGCGGTCCGATGCCAGGGCGACGGCCGCGTCGCGGGCCGCGCTGGCCTCGTCGACCGTGAGGGTGCGGTCCGTGGCGCGGAACTTCAGTGCGTACGCCAGGGACTTGGTGCCCTCACCGAGCTGGTCGCCGGTGTAGACGTCGAAGAGCCGGATGGACTCGAGGAGTTCACCGGCGCCTTCGCGCAACGCGGACTCGACGTCGGCGGCCGGGACCTCGGCGGCGACGACCAGGGCGACGTCCTGGGTGGCGACCGGGAAGGCGGAGATGCGGGGAGCCCGCAGGGGGCCCTCGTTCGCCTGCTCCAGCAGGTCCAGGTCGATCTCCATCGCGCAGCTGCGGGCCGGCAGGCCGAAGGCCTTCACCACCCGCGGGTGGAGCTCGCCGGCGTGACCGACGAGGACCTTCTCGCCGTTCACCTCGACGTGGAAGGCGGCGCAGCGGCCCGGGTGCCACGGGGCGTGCTGGTCGGCGCTGATGATCAGCTCCACACCGGCCTCGGCGGCCACGGTCCGGCCGGCCTCGACGGCGTCCGCCCAGTCGGACGGGCGGCCCTTGCCCCACCAGCCGGCCTGCTCGCGCGCACCGGCGAGGACGACGGCGGCGCGGCGGGGCTGCCGGGGCAGCACCGCGTTGACGCCGGCGATCTCCTCGTCGGTGGGACGGCGGTCGACGGGCAGGCGGACGGCGGCGCCCTGCTCCCCTTCGGGCCGGAAGACCAGACCGGTCTCGAAGAGCGCCAGGTCGTGGCTGCCGCGGCTGTCGTTGCGACGGAGCGCGCCGAGCAGGCCCGGGAGCAGCGTCGTACGGAGCGCGGGCTCCTCGTCGGAGAGCGGGTTGACCAGGGTCACGACCCGGCGGCGGGCGTCGTCCGCGTCCAGGCCGAGGTGGTCGAGCGCCTGCTCGCCGATGAACGGGTAGTTCAGCGCCTCGACGTAGCCGGCGCCGGCCAGGGCGCGGCCCACGCGGCGGTGGGTGCGCTGGCGCTCGGTGAGGCCGCGGCCGGCCGGGGGCTTCGGCAGCGTGGAGGGCAGGTTCTCGTAGCCCTCCAGCCGGATGACCTCTTCGGCGAGGTCGTTCGGCTCGCTGAGGTCGGGGCGCCACGAGGGCACGGTGACGACGAGCTCGTCCTGGCCGTAGACGTCGCAGCCGACCTCCTGGAGGCGGCGGACGACGGTCTCGCGGCCGTAGTCGACACCCGCGACCTTGTCGGGGTGGTTCGCCGGCATGGCGATCGTGCGGGGCGCGGACGGGGCCGCGACCTCGGTGACCCCGGCCTCGGCCGTGCCGCCCGCGAGCAGCACGAGGAGGTCGACGGTGCGCTGCGCGGCAGCGGCGGCGGCCTGCGGGTCGACGCCGCGCTCGAAGCGCTTGGACGCCTCGGAGGACAGCTTGTGGCGGCGGGCCGTGCGCGCGATCGAGATCGGGTCGAAGTGCGCGGCCTCGATGACGACCTCGGAGGTGCCGGTGACGAAGCCGGTCTCCGCGTCGGTCTCCGGGTCGGCGATCTCCGTGTGGGCGCCGCCCATGACGCCCGCGATGCCGATCGGGCCGCGGTTGTCGGTGATGACCAGGTCCGCGGCGTCCAGGACGCGCACGGTGCCGTCGAGGGTGGTGATCTTCTCGCCGGCCTCGGCGCGGCGGACCCCGATGGGGCCGTCGAGCCGGTTGCGGTCGTAGGCGTGCAGCGGCTGGCCGAGCTCCAGCATCACGTAGTTGGTGACGTCCACGGCCAGCGAGATCGGGCGCATGCCGGCCTTCTGGAGGCGGCGCTGCAGCCAGATCGGGGAGCGGGCCTCGGGCGCCAGGCCGACGACCGTGCGCGCGGTGAAGCGGTCGCAGCCGATCGGGTCGGAGACCTGGACCGGGTAGCCGTACGAGTTCGGCGCGGGCACGTCGAGGAGCGCCGGGTCGCGCAGCGGCAGGCCGTAGGCGGTGGCGGTCTCGCGGGCGACGCCGCGCATCGAGAGGCAGTAGCCGCGGTCCGGGGTGACGGCGATGTCGAGGACCTCGTCGAACAGCTCCAGGAGGACCGTGGCGTCGATGCCGACCTCGTGCTCGGGCGGCAGCACGATGATGCCGTGCGTGCCGTCGCTGCCCATGCCGAGCTCGTCGCCGGAGCAGATCATGCCCCGGGAGACCCGGCCGTACGTCTTGCGCTCGGCGATCCGGAAGTCCCCGGGGAGCACGGCGCCGGGCAGGGCCACGACGACCTTGTCGCCCTCGGCGAAGTTCCGCGCGCCGCAGATGATCTCCTGGGGCTCGCCGGTGCCGTTGGCCTGGCCGACGTCGACGGTGCAGAAGCGGATGGGCTTCTTGAACTCCGTCAGCTCCTCGATGGTGAGGACCTTGCCGACCACCAGCGGGCCGGAGAGGCCGGCGCCGAGCCGCTCGACGGCCTCGACCTCGAGGCCTGCCGAAATGAGCTTGGCCTGGACGTCTCGGCCGGTCTCCGTCGCCGGCAGGTCGACGTACTCCCGCAGCCAAGAAAGCGGGACCCGCATCAGATCTCCATCCCGAACGGCCGGGTGAACCGGACGTCACCCTCGACCATGTCTCGCATGTCTTCCACGTTGTGGCGGAACATCAGCATCCGCTCGATGCCGAACCCGAAGGCGAAGCCGCTGTACTTCTCGGGGTCGACGCCGCAGGCGATGAGCACCTTCGGGTTGACCATGCCGCAGCCGCCGAGCTCGATCCAGCCCTCGCTGCCGCAGGTGCGGCAGGGACGCTCCGGGTCGCCGACGGACTCGCCGCGGCAGACGTAGCAGAGCATGTCCATCTCGGCGGACGGCTCGGTGAAGGGGAAGAAGTTCGGGCGGAGCCGGGTCTTCATGTCCGGGCCGAAGAGCGCCTGGACCATGTGGTCGAGGGTGCCCTTGAGGTCGGCCATGGTGAGGCCCTCGTCGACGGCGAGCAGCTCGATCTGGTGGAAGACCGGGGTGTGCGTGGCGTCGAGCTCGTCGGTGCGGTAGACGCGGCCGGGGCACACCACGTAGACCGGGGGCTCCCGGTCGATGAGCGTGCGGGCCTGGACCGGCGAGGTGTGGGTCCGCAGCACGACGCCGGACTCGTCGCCCGTGGTGACACCCGTTCCCTCCGGGGTGGTTCCCTGGACGAAGAAGGTGTCCTGCATCTGGCGGGCCGGGTGGTCCGGCACGAAGTTGAGCGCGTCGAAGTTGAACCACTCCGCCTCGACCTCGGGGCCCTCGGCGACCTCGTACCCCATGGAGACGAACACGTCGGAGACGCGCTCCATGAGCGTGGTCAGCGGGTGGCGGGCGCCGGCCGGGACGCGGTCGTACGGCAGGGTGACGTCGACGGCCTCCTCGACGAGGACGCGGGCGTCGCGCTCGGCCTCGAGCTCCGCCTGGCGGGCGGCGAGCGCCTTGGAGACGGCGCCGCGGGCCTGGCCCACGATCTTTCCGGCGGCGGCCTTGGCCTGCGGGGGCAGGGCGCCGATCTCGCGGTTGGCGAGCGCCAACGGCGAGGTGCCACCGGTGTGCGCGGTCTTCGCCTGCGCGAGCGCGTCGAGGTCGCCCGCGGCGGCGAAGGCGGCGAGCGCCTCGTCCCGCATGCGCTCGATCTCTTCCGGTTTCAGTGCCTCGACCTCAACCGGGTCGTACGACTTATTGGGTGCGGACATCTCTTCCCGTGCTTCCGTTGGCTGGCTGGGCGGCCCCGCTCGACGTCAAGGGCGCAAACGTGCCAAAGGACGAGTCTAACGGGGCGCGGGGACGCGAATGAGCCCGTGGGCGACCCGGGCGGCCTCTGATCTCGTGCGGTCTCGTCTGCTGAGACGTCAGAGGAGGTGGGCCGGGGTGCCGACGGGCAGGATAAATCGGAACTCGGCCCCGCCGCGGGGGCCGCGTCCGACGGTGATGGTGCCGCCGTGGGCCTCGACGACGCCCTTGACGATGTAGAGGCCGAGTCCGGTGCCGCCGCGTTTGCTGCCCCGCCAGAAGCGGGTGAAGACGCGGTTCATCGACGCCTCGGGGATGCCGGGGCCCTCGTCGCTCACGGTGACCTCCGTCCCCTCTTCGCCGTCCTCTCCCGCCGCGGCGGGTGCCACCTCGATGGTGACGGTTCCGTCGCCGTGGCGCACGGCATTTTCGAGGAGGTTGCCGAGGATCTGGTCGATCTTGTCGGGGTCGGCCCAGAGCGCGGGCAGCTGGGGCCTGATCCGGACGAAGAAGCGGCCGGGGGGCTGGCCGCCGGTGGTGTGGACCTGGATGTGGCGGCCGATCGCCGCGGCGAGGTCGACGGGCTGGCGGCGTACCTCGAGGCGGCCGGAGTCGATCCGGGAGATGTCGAGGAGTTCGGCGATGAGCCTCTTGATGCGGCCGGCGTCGGCGTCGACGGTCTCCAGCATCAGCCGCTTCTGCTCGTCGGTGAACCTCTCCCACTTGTCGAGGAGGGTGGCGGTGAAGCCCTTCACCGAGGTGAGCGGGGAGCGCAGTTCGTGGGCGACGGTGGCGATGAGCTCGGCGTGGCTGCGCTCGGTGCGGCGCCGGGCCTCGGTGCCGCGGAGCGAGACCACGACCCGGCGGACGGGCCCGGTGGGGTGCTCGCGGACGTACCGGGCGGAGACGAGGACCTCGCGGCCGCCGGGGAGCAGCAGGTTGCGTTCGGGCTGGCCGCGGCGGATGGCGAGCCCGCCGTACGGGTCGGTCAGTGTCCACCAGCGGCGCCCCTTGAGGTCTTCGAGGGGCAGTGCCTGGTCGAGCGGGAGTCCGAGGGCCCGGCCGGCGGGGACGGCGGTGATCCGGCTGGCGGCGGCGTTGAAGCAGACGACCCGGCCGGTCTCGTCGGCGATGACGAGCCCGTCGGGCAGGTCGTCGGGGGCGAGGCCGGCGAAGGCGGCGGCCGCGTCCGGTGCGGGTCCCGGCGGCTCCGGGGCGTGCGGCGCGGCGCTCCGTGCCTGTGCGGGACTGTCCGTGCCGACCGTCATCCCCGTACCCCACCCCTTCGTGTAGCGCAGTGGGTCCCCAAGTGCGTCACTCTACTGGGAGAGAGAGGCGGAATGGACCCTTCAGGCGGAGGTTCGGGGGCGCTGGGCGCGGGCGGAGGCGTACAGGCAGACCGCGGCGGCGGTGGCGAGGTTGAGGCTCTCGGCCTTGCCGTGGATCGGGACGCGGACGACGGCGTCGGCGAGTGCCCGGGTCTCCTCGGGCAGTCCCCAGGCCTCGTTGCCGAAGACCCAGGCGGTCGGGCCGCCCATGGTGCCGGCGTCGAGTTCGTCGTCCAGGTCGTCCTGGCCGGCTCCGTCGGCGGCGAGGATGCGCACGCCCGCGCTCTTCAGGCCGGCGACGGCCTGCTCGACGGGGACGCCCACGGCCACCGGCAGGTGGAAGAGGGAGCCGACGGAGGCGCGCACGGACTTGGGGTTGTACAGGTCGACGGAGGCGTCGGTGAGGACGACGGCGTCGGCGCCGGCCGCGTCGGCGCAGCGCAGCACCGTGCCGGCGTTCCCGGGGTCGCGTACGTGGGCGAGGACGGCGACGAGCTTGGGCCGGGCCGCGATGATGTCCTCGAAGGGCGAGTCGAGGAACCGGCAGACGCCGACGAGGCCCTGCGGGGTGACGGTCTGGGACACCTCGGCGAGGACGGCGTCGGACGCGTGGTGGACGCGGGCGCCGGACGCGAGGGCGGCCTCGATGATCGGGGCGTGGCGCTCGGCGGCCTCGACGGTGGTGAAGAGCTCGACGAGCGTCGGCTCGCCGGTGGAGCCGCGGTGCTCGACGGCCTCGCGGACGGCCTGCGGGCCCTCGGCGATGAAGAGGCGGTCCTTGCCCCGGAAGTTGCGCTTGGCGAGCCGCCGGGCGGCGACGACACGCGGGGAACGCGGGGAGATCAGCTCGGGGGTGACCATGAGGTGCGGCGGTTCTCTCTTCGGGGCCGGGCGGGCGTCGGGGACCGGATGCGGCGGGTCCCTCAGGGCGGTGAAGCACCCGGACCCGCAGGCGCGTGCGCGCCTGCGGGTCCGGGCAGAAGTACTGCGGCCTGGAAGATCAGGCAGCGGCCTTCGGGGCGTTGACGTCGGCCGGGAGGGCCTTCTGCGCGACCTCGACCAGCGCGGCGAACGCGTTGATGTCGTTGACGGCCAGCTCGGCGAGGATCTTGCGGTCCACCTCGATGTTGGCGGCCTTCAGACCCTGGATGAGGCGGTTGTACGTCATGCCGTTCTGGCGGGCAGCGGCGTTGATGCGCTGGATCCACAGCTGACGGAAGTCGCCCTTGCGCTTCTTGCGGTCGTTGTAGTTGTAGACCAGCGAGTGGGTGACCTGCTCCTTGGCCTTGCGGTACAGGCGCGAACGCTGACCGCGGTAGCCGGAGGCCGCCTCGAGAATCGCCCGGCGCTTCTTGTGGGCGTTGACTGCCCGCTTGACGCGTGCCACTTTTAACTCCTTGTAGCGGGGTCGTGGTGGTCCTCACACGACCCGAAAAACGAATGGATCCCGGTCTCTGCCGGATGCCCCCGTCGCCGGGGGCGGGAGATCAGATCAGATGCCCAGCATCTTCTTGATCTTGGCGGCGTCACCCGGGGCCATCTCGGCGTTGCCGGTGAGGCGACGCGTCAGCTTGGACGACTTGTGCTCGAGCAGGTGGCGCTTGCCGGCGCGCTCGCGCAGGATCTTGCCGGAGCCGGTGACCTTGAAGCGCTTCTTGGCACCGGAGTGCGTCTTGTTCTTCGGCATCGCGCCGTATCTCCTCGTCAGTGGCGCTCCCGTCCGGTGCGGACACCGGACATCCGGGAGCGTCAGTTCTTCGTTTGGTGGTTCCGGGCGGGGCCCGGGGCTGCCTGGGTGGCAGCCCCTCGGGTCACGCCTCGGGGGTCTCGGCCGGAGCCTCGGCCTCGACGACCGGAGCCTCGGCGACCGGGGCCTCGGGGGCCTCGTCGGAGGCGACACCCTGGCGCTCGGCCTTGCGTGCGGCCTGGGCCTCACGCGCCTCGGCCATGGCCTCGGTCTTCTTCTTGTGCGGGCCGAGAACCATGATCATGTTCCGGCCGTCCTGCTTCGGGTTGGACTCGATGAAGCCAAGCTCCTCGACGTCCGACGCCAGCCGCTGAAGCAGCCGGAAACCGAGCTCGGGGCGGGACTGCTCACGACCACGGAACATGATCGTGATCTTGACCTTGTCGCCCTGCTTGAGGAACCGGACGACGTGACCCTTCTTGGTGTCATAGTCGTGCGGGTCGATCTTCGGCCGGAGCTTCATCTCCTTGATGACCGTGTGCGCCTGGTTCTTGCGCGCCTCACGGGCCTTCATGGCCGACTCGTACTTGAACTTCCCGTAGTCCATGAGCTTGCACACGGGCGGACGGGCGTTCGCCGCGACCTCGACCAGGTCAAGGTCGTACTCCTGTGCGAGCTCCAGGGCCTTGGCAAGCGGAACAATCCCGACCTGCTCGCCGCTGGGTCCGACAAGTCGCACCTCGGGAACGCGAATCCTGTCGTTGATGCGGGGCTCGGCGCTGATGGATCCTCCTCGGTAGCACCACGCGACCGCCTGGCGGACGGACGCGCACTGTCTGTTTCTGACCAACCGAGCCGGGACGTGAAAAACGCCCCGGACGGGACACAGGCGGGGCTCCACGGAAATACCGGAGCACCGCCGCGGTCAACCGCGGGGCGCACATCGGGCGGCTCCATCGTCCGTACGGAACGATGGGCGCCACCTGACCGGTGACCCGCCACCCGTGAGGGCGGTCAGGTGGGAGTACGGAGCCTCCACTTGTGGGCCGGGCACACAGGTGTCCAGCCGGTCGTTACACAAGGTTAGCAGGAGCCGTGCCCATACGCGAATGCGGACGGGGCGGCGGAGAGGCGCTCCGGGCGGCTTATCGTGTGAGGCATGAGCGAGACGCCCCAGAACGAGTCCGCGGACTCCCCCGAAACCCCCGACTTCGAATCCATGACCCGCGACATCGCGGAGGTCCCGGCGGTCGAGGTGATCGTGACCGTCGCCGTCAACCTGATGAGCGCCGCCGCGGTGAAGCTCGGGCTCACCGAGGAGGGCGACAAGCACAAGGACCTCGACGAGGCGCGCAAGCTGGTGCACGCGCTGGCGGGCCTCCTGGACGCCGGTGCGACGGAGGTCTCCTCGTTCCACGCCGCTCCCCTGCGGGACGGCCTGAAGTCCCTCCAGCTCGCCTTCCGCGAGGCGTCCCTGATCCCGGACGAGCCGGGCCAGGGACCGGGCGAGAAGTACACCGGGCCCGTGTACGGCTGAGCCCGTACCGCCTATTCCCTGACGTAGAAGGGCTCGCCCGGAGGGGTGGCCGAGGCCGGCAGCAGTGCCAGGTCGAGGCCCCGCACCAGGCGGGCCCTCAGCGTCTCGTCGGCGGCCAGGGAGCGGGCCACGCGCTGGGCGGCCTCCGCCGGGGCGGCGTCGCCGGCCAGGACCAGGGCGAGGGTGCCGTCGGCGGCACCCGGACCCAGGTAGGCCCGCAGCACCGCCGGCTCGGCCGCCACGGCGGCCCGCACCGCTTCCCGTACGGCGGGGTCGTCGAGCGGGTCGGCGCTGGACCGCCCCTCGGCGAGGGCCAGCAGCAGCGGCCCCGTCAGCTGGTACGGCACCGGACCGGCCAGGTCCAGGACGACCGTGTCCGCCTTCTCGTGCGCCGCCGCCTGGAGGGCCTGGTGGAGCGGGACGGCGACGGGCCTGGCCTCCGGGTCCCACAGGGCGAGCGAGGCGATCGAGGTGAACGCGGGCAGCGCCCGCCGGTCGCCGGCCGTGAGGGTGGGGACCGCCATGTCGCTGGTCTTCTCGCGGCGCAGGCCGTTCTCGTCGGTCTCGACCTCTCCGAGGACCGCGACCACCGGCACCAGGAGCCGAGCCCCCTTGAGGGCCTCCAGGACCGGGCCGTGGGCGGTTCTGTCCTCCGCCCAGGCCGCGAGGGCCGCGGCGAGCCGCGGGTCGGCGGTGCCGTCGTCGTCGGAGAAACCGGGGTCCGGAATGTTCTTGAGCGCCACGCCCCGAGCCTAACCGCCGAGCCGGGGGTCACCGGCCGCCGGGGCCGGGCCGGCGTCTACGGGGTGCGGGCGCTGCGGCGGAGGACGACGGCGGTCAGGAGCAGGAGGGCGCCGAGGCCGCCGGCGACGGGGGCGAGCAGGCCGATGGAGCGGCTTTCCTCGGGGGCGGCGACGGGCCCGGGGCCGAAGTGGGCGCCCCGGAAGCCGGTGGTGGCGTTCTTGGGGTCGGCGCCCTTGAGTCGGGCACCGGCCTTGATGGCGGCGGCCGGGTCGACCGTGCCGTACCCCTTGGCGTCGCTGCGGCCGCCCTTCGGACGGCTGCGGGCGGTGTCGACGAGCAGCTGTTTGATCTGGGCCGGGGTGAGGTCGGGGTGCGCGGCCCTCACCAGGGCGACGGCGCCGGAGACGAACGCGGCGGCGGCGCTGGTGCCCCAGCCCTCGTAATAGCGGCGGTCGGGGTCGGCGATGACGATGTCGACGCCGGGGGCGCTGACGGTGGCGTACCAGCGGCGGGTCGAGAAGGAGGCGCGGGTGCCGAAGCGGTCGACGGCGGTGACCGCGATGACACCGGGATAGGCGGCGGGGTACGAGATGTGGTCGCCCTTCTCGCCGCCGTTGCCGGCCGAGGCCACGACGGAGACGCCCTTGGCGAGGGCGTACTGGACGGCCGCGTCCTCACCGGCGTCCGGGTGGGCCGACTTGGAGTCGTCGCCGAGCGACAGGTTGATGACGTCGGCCCCGTGGTCGGCCGCCCAGCGGATGCCCTGGGCGAGGGCGGTGCCACGGGTCTTGCGTGCCTTGTCGCGGGCCTTGTCGGTGCCTTCGAGGATGACGCGCACCGGGAGGATCCGGGCGTCGGGGGCGATGCCGAGGACGCCGTCCCCGTCACCGGGACCGTGGCCGTGCCCGGCGATGATGCCGGCCATGGCGGTGCCGTGCCGGGCCCACGCGCGGTCGCCCCGGCCGGCGCCGAAGCCGATGAGGTCGTGGCCGGGCAGTACGGAGCCCTCGAGGTCGGGGTGCTCGGCGTCGACGCCGGTGTCGAGGACGGCGACGGTGATGCCCTCGCCCTTGGTGGTCCGCCAGGCCTCGTCCGTGTGCAGGGCCTCGGGCCCCCACTGCCGGGCCCTGATGGTGTCGGCGTACGCGGGTGCGGTGGTCGCGGGCAGCACGGCGAAGCCGGCGGCCAACAGGACGGCCGCGGCGGCGCGCGCCCGGCGCGGGGAGGGTCGGGTCACCGGTCGTTCTCCTCCACCGCCGCGATGGCGCTGTTGCGCAGCAGGAACTCCAGGCGCTTCGCCATGCCCTTGGCCTCGTGGCCGAGGCCGGACTGGGCGACGGGGTCCGTGCGGCCCTGGCCCATGGCCTGGTCGGCGGGGATCGGACGGTCGACGGTCCGCCCGTCCGCGAAGCCGGAGACGGCGGTGACGACGACGGGCAGTTCGGCGGGTGCGGTCGTCCACCAGCTCGCCCGCTGCCCGGCGCCAAAGCGGGCCGCGACGGTACCGGGGCCGGCCAGGGCCGGCGGCACGTCCTGTCCGAGCCGGGCGGTCAGGTCGCGGCCGAGGTCGCGCTGCGCGGTCGCCTCGGCCCGGGTGAACACGAGGCTCACCGTGATCACGTCGGTCGCGGTGGCGTCGGTATAGGTCGCGCGCAGCACGCGCTCGCAGCCCAGCGGCTTGAGCGTGGCGAGCAGGCCCTTCGCCAGGACCGAGGGCGAACACGCGGCGTCCGGGGCGACGACGATCCGCGTCCAGGTACGCGCGGCCGCCCCCGGCCCCGCGCCCGGTCCCGCGACGGTCCTCGGGAAGAGGGTGTCCACCGGCGCGTCGTGCCAGAGCTCCCTGCCCTCCGCATACCCCAGCGGCTCGACGGGTGCGCCCGGTTCGGCCGCCGCCAGCCACACCCCCGCCAGCGCCCCGCCGATCAGCCCCGTCCCCAGCACGGCACACGCGGCCGCCGCCACCGTCCGCCCGGTCCTCCGCTCCCGCACCGGCCTCAGCCGCGTGGTCGTCTCCACCGGCGCCTCGGGCGGCAGCGCACCGGGCCCCCCGAGCCCGTACGCCCCTCCCGGACCCGCCACGGCCCGAACGAGCGGTGCGCCCGGCTGCCGCGTCGCCCCGAGGGGCGTCGCCACCGGCCGCGGCGGGACGACGGGCGCCGGCCCGGCGGGCGCGGAGGCGACACGGGGCCGCGTGGTGGGCACGAGGGCGGGACGGGGAGGAGTGGTGGGCCGGGCCGGCGGCCGGACGGCGGGGTCCGGGTCCGCCGTCGCGGAGACGGGCGCCGGGCGCGGCGCGGCCACCCGGCCGGTGCCGGGCGCCTGGCGCGGGTCGGGGTCCGTCGGACGGATCGCACGGAGGCGGGCGGTCGTCTCCACGGCCGGGGCCGGGGTGGCGGCCCGGGCCGGACCGGGGGCCGGGGCGGCGGCGGGGGCCTGCGGGGCGGCCGGGATCTGGGGGACGGCCGGAGTCGGGGCGGCCGGGGCCGGGCCGGGGGCCGAGGTGGTAGCCGGGGCCGGGCCGGGGGCCGAGGCGGTGGCCTGGATCGGGCCGGGGGCCGAGGTGGCGGCCTGGGCCGGGCCGGGGGCCGGGGGGGCGGCCGGGGCCGGTGAGGCGGGCAGGAGCGCGTCGGTGATGCGGGAGGGGGTGGGGCGGTGTTCGGCGGTCATGCCCGTCCCCCTGCTCGTGTCCTGCTCGTGTCGACAATGCCCGCCACTCTACGGGCTGTTCCCCACCGCGCGGGAACCCAGGGGCTACCCACCCGTAAACCTGTCTGGCAAGCTCGGGCCATGACTCCGCGTGCCGCCGACCGGGCCCGTTACGACCGGGCCACCGCTGAATTCGACGCGCCCGTGGCGATCGTCGACCTGGAGGCCTTCGACGCCAACGCGGCGGACCTGGTGCGCAGAGCCAAGGGCAAGCCGGTGCGGGTGGCGAGCAAGTCCGTACGGTGCCGGGCGCTGCTCGAACGGGTGCTGGCGCGGGAGGGCTTCGCGGGGATCATGTCGTTCACCCTCGACGAGTCGCTGTGGCTGGCCCGTGCCGGGTTCGAGGACGTGCTGCTCGCGTATCCCTCGGCCGACCGCTCCGGGTTCGGGGAGCTGGCGCGGGACCCGAAGCTCGCGGCCGCCGTGACGGTGATGGTCGACGACGTGGCGCAGCTCGACCTGATCGACGCCTCCCGCGCGGGCGGGACGGAGGAGGTCCGGGTCTGCCTGGAG
This sequence comes from Streptomyces sp. NPDC043176, assembly GCF_056436715.1. Lineage (NCBI taxonomy): Bacteria > Bacillati > Actinomycetota > Actinomycetes > Kitasatosporales > Streptomycetaceae > Streptomyces > Streptomyces sp. NPDC043176. The sequence continues at coordinate 135,501 of NZ_JBWKCA010000019.1, read as the reverse complement.
CTGGACACGGCGCTGCACCTCCTCGGGGGGCGGATACGGGTCGGGGCGCGGCGCTCGCCGCTGCGGGAGCCGGCCCAGCTGGCCGAGCTGGCCCGGTCCGTGGTGCGCCGCCCCGGTTTCCGGCTGGTCGGGATCATGGCGTACGAGGGGCACGTGGCGGGTGTCGGGGACGCGGTCGCGGGCCGGCCGCTGCGGTCGCGGGCGATCCGGCTGATGCAGTCCGCCGCGCGCAAGGAGCTCGCGGACCGCAGGGCGGCCGTGGTGCGGGCCGTCCGTGCGGTGGCGCCGGACCTGGAGTTCGTGAACGGCGGCGGCACCGGCAGCGTGCAGCACACGGCGGCCGAGGACGCGGTGACCGAGATCGCCGCCGGTTCGGGGCTGTTCGTGCCGCGCCTCTTCGACAACTACACGTCCTTCAGCGGCCGCCCCGCCGCGCTCTTCGCCCAGCCCGTGGTCCGGCGTCCCGGTGTGGGCGTGGTGACGGTGCTGGGCGGCGGCTACCCGGCGTCGGGTGCGCCCGGCCCGGACCGGCTGCCCGTCCCGTACCTCCCCGAGGGACTGCGGTACGACTCCCAGGAGGGTCCCGGCGAGGTGCAGACCCCGCTCCTCGGCTCGCCCGCCGACGATCTGCGCATCGGCGACAAGGTCTGGTTCCGGCACGCGAAGGCCGGAGAGCTGTGCGAGCGGTTCGACAGCCTGCACCTCGTCGAGGGCGACCGCGTCACGGCGACCGTGCCCACGTACCGGGGCGAGGGGATGACCTTCCTCTAGCCGGTCGCCGGAGGGCGCGGCGGGATCGGTCCGACGGGCTGCGGCGGAGCGAGGGCGGCGGGGCCGGGGCGTTCCTCGGCGGTCCCGCCGCGCTGCCGGGCGTTCCGCTGCCGTGGCCGGGTCAGTGCACCGTGTCCCGCTGGTCCGGCACGACGCTGCCGTCCGCGCGGCGGACCGGCTGGGGGGTGCCGTCGGCGGCGGTGTAGCCGGTGGTGGCGCAGGGGTAGGGGGTCGGCTTCGGCTTCTTGGGTTCGATGAACATGGGGTTGACGATCCAGCGGCCGTCGCCGTTGTCGTAGGCCCGGCACATGAGTTCGTTCTTGTTGCGGTTGAGGACGAGGCGCAGGCCGGTGGCGTCCCGCAGGAAGGAGACGTCGGTGTCGGAGTCGCCGGCGGCGAAGACCTGGCGGCGGTCGGCGGGCTGGACGCGTTCGGCGGCGGGGCCGCGGACGCCGAGGACGTCCTGGTTGATCCAGCAGCGCTTGCCGTCGATGTAGGTGATCATCGTGTCCTCGCCGTCCCGGACGCTGCCGCAGCCCTTGAGGTGGGTGGTGAGGCGGCCGTGGGCGGTGGTGTTGCGGATGCCGAGGGTGTGGGAGGGGTCGACGCCGACGCCCTTCGCCCAGACGTCGACGACGGGTTCGGGCGAGGCGGAGACGATCCGGACGTCGAACCCGGCGCGCTGGAGGGCGCGGATCAGGTCGCGCTGCTGGTCGTAGTAGCGGACCCAGCCGGTGACCAGGGCGCTGCCGACGCGCTGCGTGGCGCCTTGCGGGGCGGCGAGGTTCTCGGCGCGGGCCGCGGCGGCGAAGGACTCGACCTGGCGGGTGGTCCAGCCGTGCAGGAGCTGGGCGAGCCAGGCGTACTGGGGCTCCATGCGGCGGTGGTCGTAGCCGGTGAAGGCGGTCTTCCTCCCGGTGGTCGCGCCCGTTCCGTACACGGAGAGCAGTTCGTCGGCGCAGGCGGTGTCGGTGGCCGTGGGGAGCGTGCGTACGCCGGTGGGACAGGCGTCGCCGAGGGCGGTCGCGGCCTCGGGGGTGAGGTAGCGGCTGGTGGTGGACCAGTCGCCGGCGCGGGGCGGGCGTATCCGGTCGTTGCGGAGCAGCCAGTAGAAGGTGGCGTCGCCGACGTCGTTCTTGACGACGGTGTTGTCCCAGTCGAAGACCGCGACCGGCCTGCGCCCGTCCCTGTCGTCGCAGTGGCCGGCGATCAGGGCGTCGATGCGCGCCTTGTTCTCGCCGTACCAGCCGTCGGAGATCCTCAGGGTGGGGCATGCGGCGGGCCCGGCCTCGGCGTGCGCCGCGGGGAGGAGGGCGGTGGCGGCGAGGGCGAGGGCGGCCGCCGCGGCGGAGGCGCGGAGCTTGGCGTTCATGAGCACTCTCCTGGGGGTACGCGACAGCCGGGCGCCTTGCGACGCCCGGCTGTCGGGTGGGTGGGGGGATGGGTGGCGGCGGTGGGCGGGCCTAGAGGGGGGTCACGTACGCCCCGGAGATGCCGCCGTCGACGAGGAAGTCGCTGGCGTTGACGAAGGAGGAGTCGTCGCTGGCGAGGAAGGCGACGGCGGCGGCGATCTCCTCGGCCTCGGCGAAGCGGCCGACGGGGATGTGGACGAGGCGGCGCGCGGCCCGCTCGGGGTCCTTGGCGAAGAGCTCCCGGAGGAGCGGGGTGTTCACCGGTCCCGGGCAGAGGGCGTTGACGCGGATGCCCTCGCGGGCGAACTGGACGCCGAGTTCGCGGGACATGGCGAGCACTCCGCCCTTGGACGCGGTGTAGGAGATCTGGCTGGTGGCCGCTCCCATGATCGCGACGAAGGAGGCGGTGTTGATGATGGAGCCCTTGCCCTGGCGGCGCATGTAGGGCAGCGCCGCCTTGCAGCAGAGGTAGACGGAGGTGAGGTTGACGTCCTGGACCCGCTTCCAGGCCTCCAGGCCGGTCTCCAGGATGGAGTCGTCGTCGGGCGGCGAGATGCCGGCGTTGTTGAAGGCGATGTCGACGGAGCCGTAGGTGTCGAAGGCGACCTTGAAGAGGTTCTCGACCTCGTCCGGGTCGGTGACGTCGACCCGGACGAAGGTGCCGCCGACCTCCTCCGCGGCGGCCTTGCCCGCGGTCTCGTCGATGTCGCCGCAGACGACGTGGGCGCCCTCGGAGGCGAGGCGGCGGGCGGTGGCGAGGCCGATGCCGCTGCCGGCTCCGGTGATGACGGCGGTACGGCCGACGAGGCGGCGGCAGATGATCTCGTTGCTCACAGTGCGGGGCCCTCCGTGCTGATGAAGACGTTCTTGGTTTCGGTGAAGGCGGTCAGGGCGTCGGGGCCGAGTTCACGGCCGAGGCCGGACTGCCGGTAGCCGCCGAAGGGGGTCCAGTAGCGGACGCTGGAGTGGGAGTTGACGGAGAGGTTGCCGGCGCGGACGGCGCGGGAGGCGCGCAGGGCGCGGCCGACGTCCCGGGTCCAGATCGAGCCGGACAGGCCGTACTCCGTGGCGTTGGCGAGGCGGATCGCGTCGGCCTCGTCCTCGAAGGGGAGGACGACGGCGACGGGTCCGAAGATCTCCTCGACGGCGCAGGGCGCGTCCTCGGCGACGCCGGTGAGGACGGTCGGCGGGAACCAGAAGCCGGGGCCCTCGGGCGCCTTGCCCCGGATGCCGGCCGCGTACTCGGTGGCGTCCGCCACGTAGGAGCGGACGCGGTCGAGCTGGGCGCGGGAGATGAGCGGGCCCATCTGGGTGCGCTCGTCGTTGGGGTCGCCGACGACGATCTCCTCGATGGCGGGGGTGAGCAGCTCCAGGAAGCGGTCGTACACGCTCCGCTGGACGAGGATGCGGGTGCGGGCGCAGCAGTCCTGGCCGCTGTTGTCGAGGAAGGACATCGGGGCGGCGGCGGCCGCTGCCTCCAGGTCCGCGTCGGCGAAGACGATGTTGGGGCTCTTGCCGCCGAGTTCGAGGGTGAGCCGCTTCACCTGGTCGGCGCACTTCGCCATGATGCTCTTGCCGACCCGCGTGGAGCCGGTGAAGACGATCTTGGCGATGCCGGGGTGTTCGACGAGGGCGTTGCCCGCGACGGGGCCGGTGCCGGGGAGGACCTGGAAGAGGCCTTCGGGCAGGCCGGCCTCCAGGGCGAGTTCGGCGAGGCGCAGCGCCGTGAGCGGGGTCGTCTCGGCGGGCTTGAGGAGGACGGCGTTGCCCGCGGCGAGGGCCGGTGCGGTGGCCCAGGCGGCGATCGGCATGGGGAAGTTCCAGGGGGCGATGACGCCGACGACCCCGAGCGGTTCGAGGAGGGTGACGTCGAGGCCGCCGGCGACCGGGATCTGGCGGCCGTTGAGCCGCTCCACTCCCCCGGCGGCGTAGTCGAGCAGGTCGCGGACGTTGCCGGCCTCCCAGCGGGCGTTGCCGATGGTGTGCCCGGCCTCGGTGACCTCCAGGCGGGCGAGTTCCTCGGCGTGGTCGTCGACGACGGCGGCGAAGCGGCGGAGCAGCCGGGCGCGGTCGGCGGGCGCGGCGGCGGCCCAGCCGCGCTGGGCGGCGGTGGCGCGGGCGACGGCGGCGTCGACGTCGGCCGGTGTGGCGGCGGGGACGGTGGCGACCGGCTCCTCGGTCGCCGGGTTCAGTACCTGGAGCAACTCTTTCCTTTCCTTGCTCACGGAGTCAGTGGCGCTCGAAGGAGCGGCGGAGTTCCCAGTCGGTCACCGCGGCGTCGTAGGCGTCGAGTTCGACCCGGGCCATGTTGCGGTAGTGGGCGACGACCTCGGCGCCGAAGGCGGCCTTGGCGATCTCGCTGGTCTCCCAGAGTTCGGCGGCCTCGCGCAGGGTGGTGGGAACGTGCGCGTATTCGGCGGTGTAGGCGTTGCCGGTGCACGGCGGGGGCAGTTCGAGGCGCTGCTCGATGCCGTACAGGCCGGCGGCGACGAGGCCGGCGACGGCGAGGTACGGGTTGACGTCGCCGCCGGGGAGGCGGTTCTCGAAGCGGGTGGAGCGGCCGTGCCCGACGATCCGGAGGGAGCAGGTGCGGTTGTCGTGGCCCCAGGCGACGGCGGTGGGTGCGAAGGAGCCGGGCTGGAAGCGCTTGTAGGAGTTGATGTTGGGGGCGTAGAGGAGGGAGAAGTCGCGGAGGGCGGCGAGTTGTCCGGCCAGGAAGTGGCGCATGGTCTCGGACATGCCGTGCGGGTCGTCGCCCGCCATCACGTTCTCGCCCGCCGCGTTCTGGAGGGAGAGGTGGATGTGGCAGGAGTTGCCCTCGCGTTCGTTGTACTTCGCCATGAAGGTGAGCGAGCAGCCCTCCTGGGCGGCGATCTCCTTGGCGCCCGTCTTGTAGACGGCGTGCTGGTCGCAGGTGACGAGGGCCTCGTCGTACTTGAAGGCGATCTCGTGCTGGCCGGGGTTGCACTCGCCCTTGGCGGACTCGACGGTGAGTCCGGCGCCGGTCATCTCGTTGCGGATGCGGCGGAGGAGGGGCTCGATGCGCCCGGTGCCCAGGACGGAGTAGTCGATGTTGTACTGGTTGGCGGGGGTGAGGCCGCGGTAGTTCGCGTCCCAGGCCTGCTCGTAGCTGTCCCGGAAGACGATGAACTCGAGTTCCGTGCCGACGTGGGCGGTGAGGCCGAGCTCGGCGAGGCGGTCCAGCTGGCGGCGGAGGATCTGGCGGGGCGCGGCGACGACGGGGGTGCCGTCGGCCCAGGCGAGGTCGGCCGTCACCATCGCGGTGGCCTCGTTCCAGGGGAGGCGGCGGAGGGTGGTGAGGTCGGGGTGCATCGCGAAGTCGCCGTAGCCGCGGTCCCAGGAGGACATCTCGTAGCCGTCGACGGTGTTCATCTCGGTGTCGACTGCCAGAAGATAGTTGCAGCCCTCGGTGCCGTGGCCGAGGACCTCGTCCAGGAAGAACGGGGCGGCGAACCGCTTGCCCTGGAGCCGTCCCTGCATGTCGGGGAAGGCCAGGACGACGGTGTCGATCTCGCCGCTCGCGACGAGGGCTCGCAGCTCCTCGACGGTGAGCGGGGGTGTGCGGACTGCCACGGGATTGCTCCTCCTTCGGCCTGCCGGGAGCCATAAGGTATTGCCGAAGACCATTGCTTGGGAAGTGTTGGAGAAGGGGAAACGAGAACGTGGCCAGTACGAGTGAATCGGCGGACCGGCTGACGCCCGTGCTGCGGCCGGTGCGGGCGGGCAACGGCTTCGAGGAGGCCCTGGAGCAGATCCTCCAGGTGGTGCGGCTCGGGCTGGTGCCCGGCGGCGAGCGGCTGCCCGCCGAGCGGGAGCTCGCCGACCGGATGGGGATCAGCCGGGTGACCCTGCGCGAGGTCCTCAAGGTCCTCCAGGAGCAGGGGCTCGTGGAGAGCCGGCGCGGCCGGTACGGCGGAACGTTCGTGCTGCCCCGCGTCCAGACCGCCGACGAGGACGAGCTGCGCCGCCGGATCGCCTCGGTCGACATGGAGGACACCCTGCGCTTCCGTGAGGTCCTGGAGGTGGGGGCCGCCGGCCTCTGCGCGGCGCACGGCCTCGACGCGGCGGGCGCCGAGCGGCTGCGGACCGCGGTGGCGGCGACCCGGGACGCCCCGCTGGCCGATTACCGCCGTCAGGACACCCTGCTGCACCTCACGCTCGCCGAGCTCTCCGGCTCGCCGACGCTGACCGCGCAGTACGCCGCCGTCCGGGCGACGGTGAACGACCTCCTGGACTGCATCCCCCTGCTCGTACGCAATCTGGAGCACTCCCAGCACCAGCACACCGCACTGGTGGAGGCGGTGCTCGACGGGGACGCGGACGCGGCGCGCGAGGTGATGCGGGAACACTGCGCGGGCACGGCGGCGCTGCTGCGGGGGTTCCTGACGTGAGGGGCGGCGGCGTCTGACGCCCGGGGCGGGGGTCGTGACGTGAGGGGCGGGGCCTCCCGACCTGGACCCGGCGTCCGGCGTCCGACGTCCGGCACGCGGCACCCGGCACCCGGCCGCGTAACCCGAAAGTAACGCACGGGGCTTGCGCTCCCCCGGCGACCACCGCAAAGGTATGGCTCCAATCCATTGGGTCCGTTGCGGGGAGCTGACGCTGCCATGACGCTCGAAGACACGACCGGGGGCACCCCCGGAGACACGCCCGGGGACACCGCCCCGCCGAAGGACGACTACCTGGAACGGCGGTCGCTGCGCCGCGGCAGCGCGGGCTGGCTGCTCCTCACCGGACTCGGCGTCGCGTACGTCGTGTCCGGGGACTTCTCCGGCTGGAACATCGGCCTGTCGAAGGGCGGCTTCGGCGGACTGGCCGTCGCCACCGTCCTGATGGGCGCGATGTACGCCTGCCTGGTCTTCGCGCTCGCCGAGCTCTCCGCGATCCTGCCCACCGCCGGCGGCGGATACGGCTTCGCGCGCCGGGCGCTCGGCACCTGGGGCGGGTTCCTCACCGGCACCGCCATCCTCATCGAGTACGTCCTCGCGCCCGCCGCGATCTCGATCTTCATCGGCGACTACGTCGAGTCCCTCGGCCTCTTCGGGCTCGAGTCGGGCTGGCCGGTCTACCTGGTCTGCTTCGCGCTCTTCATCGGGATCCACCTGTGGGGCGTGGGCGAGGCGCTGCGTTTCAGTCTGATCGTCACGGCGATCGCGGTCGCGGCCCTCGTCGTCTTCGCGCTCGGCGCGTTCACCGACTTCCACGTCGACGGCCTGAACGACATCCCGGTCGACGGCGGGGCCTTCGGGTCGAACTCCTGGCTGCCCTTCGGCCTCCTCGGGATCTGGGCCGCCTTCCCCTTCGGCATGTGGTTCTTCCTCGGCGTGGAGGGCGTGCCGCTCGCCGCCGAGGAGGCGAAGGACCCGGTGCGGTCGATGCCGAGGGCGCTCGCGATCTCCATGGGGATCCTGGCGCTGCTCGCCGTCGTGACGTTCCTCGCCGCCACCGGGGCGCGCGGCTCGGCGGCCGTCCAGGAGGCCGGGAACCCGCTGGTCGTGGCGCTCCAGGGCGACGGTGAGCCGACGGCGCTGAGCCGGTTCGTGAACTACGCGGGGCTCGCGGGTCTGGTCGCCTCCTTCTTCTCCCTCATCTACGCCGGATCGCGCCAGCTGTTCGCCCTCTCGCGCGCCGGCTACCTGCCCCGCTTCCTCTCCCTGACCAGCCGCCGCAAGTCGCCGTACCTGGGGCTCCTCATCCCGGGCGCGATCGGCTTCGCGCTCGCCGCGGGGACGGGGAACGGGGCACGGATGCTGAACATCGCGGTGTTCGGCGCCACCATCTCGTACGCGCTCATGGCGCTCTCCCACATCGTGCTGCGGCGCCGGGAGCCGGGGCTGCACCGGCCGTACCGCACGCCGGGCGGGATCGTGACCTCGTCCGTGGCCTTCGTCCTCGCCCTGTCCGCGCTCGTCGCGACCTTCCTGGTGGACCGGACGGCCGCGTTCATGGCGCTCGGGGTGTACGTGATCGCCCTCGCCTACTTCGCGTTCTACAGTCGGCACCACCTGGTGGCCGGCGCGCCCGAGGAGGAGTTCGCGGCGCTCGCCGCGGCGGAGGCCGAGCTCGAACGCGACTGAACGCCCGGCGCCCCACCCCCCTGTCCGCACCCGTGGAGGAAGCACGTGTCCAAGCCGCTCATCGGCGTGACCACCTATCTGGACCAGGCCCGCTGGGGCGTGTGGGACATGGAGGCCGCACTGCTCCCCGCCCGCTACCCCGGGCTCGTCCGGGAGGGCGGCGGGCTCGCGGTGATGCTGCCGCCGGACGGACCGGAGGCCGCCGCGGCGGTCGTGGCCCGGCTCGACGGCCTGGTCGTCGCGGGCGGCGCGGACGTCGAGCCCGTACGGTACGGGGCCGAGCCCGATCCCCGCACCGGCCCGCCCGCCCGCGCCCGGGACGCCTGGGAGCTGGCCCTGATCGACGCGGCGCTGGCGTCCGGCACCCCGCTGCTCGGGATCTGCCGGGGGATGCAGCTGATGAACGTGGCGCTCGGCGGGACGCTCGTGCAGCACCTCGACGGGCACGTCGAGGCCGTCGGCGTGATCGGCAGGCACGCGGTCAAGCCCGTGCCGGGCACCCTGTACGCCTCCCTCGTGCCCGAGCTCGCCGAGGTCCCGACCTATCACCACCAGGCCGTCGACCGGCTCGGAACCGGTCTCGCCGTCTCCGCCCACGCGGAGGACGGCACCGTGGAGGCGGTCGAACTGGCCGCCCCGGTTTGGGCCCTCGGCGTGCAGTGGCACCCGGAGATGGGCGAGGACCCGCGGGTGATGCGGGGGCTCGTGGAGGCGGCGGACGCCCGGCGGGGAGGGGCCAGGGCACGCCTTGTCGATCAGCCCCGCGAGCCCGGCCTGATCGGCACCGCTACCCCCTAAGGGGTAGCGGTGAGCGGCGTCCGGGTCGACGGGCCGGCGGTGCAGGGGCCGCCGCCGTGAGCGAGGAGGCGCGGCTCCGCCGGGCCGACGGCGATCGTGGCCCATCGGCTGCCGAGGCCCCCTGGGCGGGGGCGTGGCAGCAGACCTCGGCGCCGCGAGGGGTCCCGGTGATCCGGGGGACCGTTCGGCCGGTCACGCCCGCGTCCGGGCGGCGAGGGCGGTGGGGTCGTTGCGCATGAGGACGGCGTAGAGGACCGCGGAGACGACCATGCCGACGGGGAGGGAGAGGTCGACGCCGTCGAGGGCGGCGGCGATCGGGCCCGTGTAGAGGGTGTTGACGCAGAGGGAGGCCGCCGCGACGCCCAGGGCGACGGCGAGGGCGCCGGCCGGGTTGACGCCGGCGGTGTACCAGAACGGGCTGCCGGGGGTCTCGTCCGAGAGCGCGATCCCGTCGTAGCGGCCGCGGCGCAGCGCGATGTCGGTGGCGTAGACGGCCGTCAGGGGACCGATCAGGACCACGATCACCTGGAGGGCGTTGCTGACGGTGTCCAGGAAGTCGGAGACCAGCAGGCCGTAGAGGGTCAGGGCGATGGCGACCGCGCCGTCGAAGAGGACGCTGACGGTCCGGCGGATGCGGAGGCCGACGGCCTGGAGGGCGAGGCCCGCGCTGTAGGCGGTCAGGGCGTTGATGGAGATCGTGCCGAGGACCAGGGCCAGCAGGAAGACGGGGGTGAACCAGCCGGGGAGGATGGCCTGGAGCGCGGTCTGCGGGTCGGTCATGTCGACGGCGGTGGCCGCGAACGCGCCGAGGGAGCAGACGACGACGCTGGGCAGGAAGGCCCCGAGGGCGGTCCAGCCGGTGATCGCCTTCTTCGAGGACGTCCGGGGCAGGTAGCGGGAGAAGTCGGCGCTCGTGGTGTACGACAGCGGGCCCGAGGCGATCATCGTGGTGCCCGCGAGCAGGAGGCCCCAGAGCTCGGCGCCTTCGGGCCTCGTGGCGGGGGCGTACGAGAAGTCGGCGTGCCGGAGGACGGCGAACGCGACGACCGTGAACACGCCGGCCAGGATCAGCGTGATCGGCAGGTACAGCCTGATGATCAGGGCGTGTCCGTAGACGCTGATGGCCAGGGTGACCGCGGCGATGCCCACGATGACGGCCACTTGGACGGGGGTGTTCGCCGTGACGCCGGCCTTCTCGACGAGCGCGAAGGCGGCGGTGGCCGCGGCGGCGAGGTTGAGGGCGAAGTAGCAGACGGAGACGAGCCAGCCGCCGACCGCGTTGTTCACGCGGTTGCCGATGACGCCGTACAGGGCGCGGGTGATCACCTCGCTGGGCGCGCCCGCCGCCGGTCCCGAGGTGGCGAGGAGGCCGGTGAGCAGCCAGAACAGGTTGCCGACGACGATCACGGCGACGGCCTGCCACAGGGTGAGGCCCATCAGGACGAGGGCGCCGCCGATGACGAGGCTGAGGTAGTTGACGTTGGCCGCGGCCCACACGGAGAAGAGCTCGCGGGGGTGTCCGTGGCGTTCGTCGTCGGGGATGCGGTCGATGCCGTGGGCCTCGATGCGGCCGGGCCGGTCGGTGGCCGACGGGGTGTCCCCGGCGCCCTGGGAGCGTGGGAGCGGGTCGGGAATCGTGGAAGCCATGCGGCCCTCCGGATGCGTGTGGTGCCCACCTGGTTGCTTATTGGTCGCACACTCAATAACATCCCGGGTATGTCGTCAAGCGTCCAGCGCAAGCGAATCCGGAAATCCCCGGAAGCCCGGCGGGCCGAGATCGTGGAGACCGCGGCCCGCGTCGCCCTGACGGAGGGGCTCGAGTGCGTCACCCTCCGCCGGATCGCCGACGAGCTCGCCGTGCGGCCCGGCCTGATCAGCCACTACTTCCCCTCGGCGGAGGACCTGGTGGCCGAGGCCTTCAGCGTGGCCTCCACCGGCGAGCTCGAGGCCCTGCTGCCCGCCGAGCGGCCGCACGGCACCCCCACGCAGTACCTCGCCCGCTACTTCGCCCTCTCCGCCGGCGACGCGTACGACGACATCAGCCGTCTGTGGATCAACGCGCGCCACCTCAGCCGCTACCGGCCCGTCCTCCGCGACCGCGTCGCCGAGCAGGAGCTCGCCTCCGACGACCGCCTCCAGGCGGTCATCCAGGAGGGCGTCGACAGCGGCGAGTTCCGCACCGACGACCCCCGCGCCGCCGCCATCCAGATCCTCGTGGTCCTCGACGGCCTCGGCGCCCACGCCAACACCGACCGCAGCAACCGCCCCGAGGCCGTGACCCGCATGGCCGTCACCACGGCGGAACGCGTCCTCGGCCTGCCGTACGGAACCCTCACCGAGGCCCCACCCCTCACGGAGCCGACGCCGGCCGCCGAGCCGCCGGATCCCGCTTGACCCGAGGGGCCGGCGTCCCGGCAGCCGGCAGATCCCGTGTGACCCGAGGGCCCGGGCGGCTCGGCAGCCGACGGATCCCACGTGGCCCGAGGGCCCGGGCGGCCCGGCAGCCGGCAGATCCCGCGTGACCCGTGGGCCCGTCGGATCCTCGCGGTACGCGGTGCCCGTAGGCCCGGTCGGCGCCCCGGATCCCCTTCCACCTTGGTGTGAACCGGCGCCGACCGGGCCCGCCGCCTCCCCCTTCACCTCACTCCCCCTCCCGCCCTTCACCTCCCTCCCTCCCTCCCTCCCCCGTTTCCGCACCCCTGGAGTCCCCCGTGCGCACCCGACTCGTCCTGCTCTCCGCCCGGCTGCTCGACCCCGGGACGGGGGCGTTCCTGCCGGAGACGGCGCTCGCCGTCTCCGACGACGGCCGGATCGCGGCCCTGGGCGACGACCGGGAGATCAGGGCGACGGCCGGTCCCGCCACGACGGTCGTCGACCTCAAGGGGGCCGTGGTCACACCCGGGCTCGTCGACGGGCACGTGCACCCGGTCTCGGGCGCGGAACTGACGCACGGGCTCGACCTGTCGTACTGCGCCGGCCTCGACGACGTACGGGCGGCGCTCGCGCGGGAGGCCCGGTCCCTCGGGCGCGACGAGTGGCTGTTCGGCTGGGGCCTCGACCCGAACGTCTTCGGCGGCCTGCCGGTGGGGATCGCCCCGTTCGACTCCGTGCTGGACGGGATCCCCGCGTTCCTGCTGCTCTTCGACGCCCACTCGGCCCTGGCCAGCCGCCGCGCGCTCGAACTCGCCGGGATCGACGGGCCGCGCTCCTTCGACCAGGCGTCGGCCGAGGTCGTCTGCGACGCGGCGGGGCGCCCGACCGGTCTCCTCCAGGAGGACGCCGCCTGCGAGCTCGTCGAGCGGGTCGCGCCGCGGCCGACGCGCGAGGAGAGCCGTGAGCGGCTCGCGGCGGCGCTGCGTTCCATGGCGGCGGCCGGACTGACCGGTGGGCACGCGATGGACGCGAACGGCGAGAGCCTCGCGCTGTACGGGGAGCTCGACGCGGCCGGCGACCTTCCGCTGCGGCTGCGGGTCGCGCCCTGGTGCCAGCCGGGCACCGACGCGGACGGCGTGCGCGGCCTGATCGAGCAGCAGGGCACGGGCGGGGCGCTGTGGCGGGTGGCGGGCGTGAAGCTCTTCATGGACGGGACCGTCGACAACGGCACGGCGTGGCTGGAGCGCCCCGACTGCCACGGGGAGTCGACGCACGCGTTCTGGCCGGACCCCGCCGCGTACACCCGCATCGTGGGCGAGCTGCACCGGGCCGGCGTGGCCACCGCGACCCACGCCATCGGCGACGCGGCCGTCCGGCACGTCCTGGACTCCGTCGAGAAGGCACGGGCCACCGGTGGCCGCCTGGACGCGGTGCGGCACCGGGTCGAACACATCGAGACGGTGCCGGACGACACGCTCCGCCGCTTCGCCGCACTCGGCGTCCTCGCGTCGATGCAGCCCACCCACTGCTGCGACTTCACCCGCGCCGACCACACCGACAACTGGTCGCGCCGCCTCGGCGAGGAGCGCGCCTCGCGTGCCTGGCGGTGCCGCGACCTCGCGGACTCCGGTGCCACCGTGGTCCTCGGCTCCGACTGGCCGATCGCCCCGTTCCCCCCGCTCGGCGTGATGGCCGGCGCCCGTCACCGCCGCCCCAGCCGCGACCTCGCCCAGGCGCCGCACGGGCCCGAGCAGGCCCTCACCCCCCTCGAGGCGCTGCGCGGCATGACGACGGCGCCGGCCTACGCCGCCGGTGAGGAGCACGAGGCGGGCCGCCTCGCCCCCGGCTGCCGCGCGGACCTGACGGTCCTCGCCGCCGACCCGCTCACGACGCCGTCGACGGACCTTCCGGACGTCCCCGTCCGCCTCACCGTCGTGGACGGCCGGATCACGTTCCGGGCTGCGGATCTCTGACCGCACGGCCGCACGCCCGGTGCGGGGGCAGGTGTTCCGCGCCCGCGGAACGCCTGCCCACGACGGGGGGGTCAGCCCCGTGTCAGCGACAGCAGGTCGCGCGCCGGGCCCGTCGGGCGGTGGCCGGCGGGCCACACCGCGCGGAGGTCGCGGCGGAGGAGGACGCCGTCCACCGGGATGGCGACGAGGCGGCGCGAGGCCAGTTCCTCGGTGATCGCGAGCTCGCTGAGCACGGCGGGGCCCGCTCCGCTCACCGCCGCGGCCTTGACCGCGGTGGTGGAGGCGAGTTCGAGCAGCGGCTGGGCGAGGCCGCCGTGGCCGGAGAGCGCCGCGTCGAGGACCTGCCGGGTGCCGGAACCGCGTTCCCGCAGGACGAGCGGGGTCGCGGCGAGTTCGGCCGGGTCGAGGGCGCCCCGGCGGCGGGCCCAGGGGTGCGAGGGGGCGACGACGAGGACGAGCCGGTCGCGCGCGACGACCACCCCGTCGAGGCCGTCCGGCACGGCGAGGCCCTCGACGAAGCCGACGTCGGCGTCGCCCGCGAAGAGCCGTTCGGCTACGGCGGCGGAGTTCCCGGCCTGGAGCGACACGGCGGTGTCCGGGCGCTGGGTGCGGAGCGCGATCAGCCAGCCCGGCAGCAGGTACTCGGCGATCGTCATGGAGGCGGCCACCCTGAGCCGCGAGTCCCGGCGTCCGCGCAGCGCCTGCGCGCCCACGTCGAAGGCCTCCGCCGCCTCCACGATCCGCCGGGCCCAGTCGGTCACGAGCGCGCCCGCGTCGGTGAGTCGCGAGCCGCGTGGCGAGCGGTCGACGAGGGCCACCCCGAGCTGCCGTTCCATGGAACGGATCCGGCTGCTCGCGGCGGGCTGGGTGATCCCCACCTCGCGAGCCGCCGCGCCCAGGCTGCCGTGCCGGGCGACGGCGAGGAGCAGTTCGAGCGCGCCCAGGTCCGGCACCCGGTGGGAGAGATGCCCCCGCGGCTCACCACCGTGCTCCGTCTGTGCCCCGCGCACACCCTGCTCCCCCTGGGCCCCGCGCACACCCTGCTCCCCGTGGGGCTCACGTGCGCCCTGGCGTCCGTGTGTCCCGCGTCCCCCGTCGGCCTCTCGCGGGCCGCGCGTCTCCCTGCTCATAAAGCCAGCTTATGACGTCATAGCCGCATGATCCCTGGTGGGGGCGGCGGAAGGGGACGACGGTGGAGGCATGGCAAGCCTCGCAACACCACGCTCGGCCCCCCGTCCGGCCCTCCTCGCCACCACCCCCGGCGCCCGGCCGACCGCTCCGGCCCGCTCCGTCCGTCACCTCGGACCCAACTGGTACGCCTCCGTGATGGGAACGGCGATCGTCGCCACCGCGGGCGCGACGCTGCCGGTGGGCGTCCCGGGTCTCCGTACGGCCTGCACGGCGGTGTGGGTGCTGTCGCTGGCGATGCTGACCGCCCTGCTCGCGGCCCGCGCACTGCACTGGGCCCGGCATCCGGACCAGGCCCGCGCCCACCTCCTGGACCCGGCCGTGGCGCCGTTCTACGGGTGCCTCTCGATGGCACTGCTCGCGGTCGGCGGCGGGGCCGTGACCGTGGGCCTGGACTGGATCGGGCTCCCGGCGGCGCTCGCCCTCGACACCGTCCTGTTCACCGTGGGCACGGTGGTCGGCCTGGTGGCCGCGGTGGCCGTCCCGTACCTGATGGTGGTGCACCACCGGATCGAGAGCGCGTCCCCGGTGTGGCTGCTTCCGGTCGTCGCGCCCATGGTCTCGGCCGCCCTCGGCCCGCTCCTCGTACCCCATCTGCCCGCCGGGCAGGCCCAGCAGACGCTGCTGATCGCCTGTTACGCGATGTTCGGCGTCAGTCTGCTCGCGACCCTGGTGATGCTGCCCCTGGTCTTCGGGCGGCTGGTCACCGGCGGCCCGCTGCCGCTCGCGCTGACCCCGACCCTCTTCCTGGTCCTCGGCCCGCTGGGGCAGTCGACGACCGCGGCGAACAAGTTCGCCGACGCGGCCCCGGGCGTGCTGCCCGAGCCCTACGCCCACGGCTTCGCCGCCTTCGCCGTCCTCTACGGGGTCCCCGTGATGGGCTTCGCGCTGCTGTGGCTGGCGCTGGCGGGGGCGATGGTGCTGCGGGCCCGGCGCAAGGGCATGGGCTTCGCGATGACCTTCTGGGCGTTCACCTTCCCGGTCGGCACCTGTGTCACCGGCGCCGGGGGGCTCGCCCAGCACACCGGCCTCGCCGCCTTCCGGTGGCTCGCGATCGGCCTGTACGCGTTCCTCGTCGCGGCCTGGCTGGTGGCCGGATTCCACACCGCGCGCGGGCTGATCAGCGGAACGCTGCTCGCAGGTCCCGGGCCAGCGCCCGCGGGGCCTCGGCCAGTGACGGCCCGTACCAGGTGAGCAGGCGCCCCTCGACGAGCGCGGCGGCGGTCCCGGGGAAGGCCTCGGGGCCGTCGTCGGGCGTGAAGCGGTAGGGCTCGTCGGGCAGGACGACGAGGTCGGGGGCGGTGGCCCGCAGTTCGTCGAGCGGGATCCGCGGATAGCGCTCGGGGTGGTCGCCGTACAGGTTGCGGACGCCGAGCCGGGCGAGCAGGTCGCCGGCGAAGGTGTCGCGTCCCACCACCATCCACGGGCGGCGCCAGATGGGCACGACGGCGGTCAGCGGCGCCCCGTCCGGTGCGGGTCCCACCGGTGTCACGGCCTCCCAGGCGGCCTCGGCGTCGTCGAGCCAGCCGGGCCGGCGGGGCGCGCCGCACGCGGCGAGGACCCGCGCCAGCTCCCGCAGTCCCTGGTCGAGGGTGCGGATCTCGGTGACGAGCACCTCGATGCCGGCGGCCCGCAGCGCGGCGAGGTCGGGTGCCCGGTTCTCCTCCTCGTTGGCGAGGACGAGGTCGGGCCGGAGTGCCGCGATCGCGGCGACGTCGGGGTTCTTGGTGCCGCCGATCCGCACGACGTCGAGGTCCGCGGGGTGGCTGCACCAGTCCGTCGCGCCGACGAGGACGCCGGGCAGGGTGACGGCGACCGCCTCGGTCAGGGACGGGACGAGGGAGACGACCCTCGGGGGCGTCCTGCCGATCAGGCCGGGGCCGCGGGGGCCGGCAGGCACGTTCGCCGCGTCGTCGTCGGGGGCGCTCACTCCTCCTCGGCCTCGACGTGCTCGGCGACGGCGACGACGAGCAGCCGCGTGCCGGGTTCCGTGGCCCGCCAGCGGTGCCGTACCCCGCCGGAGAGGTAGAGGGTGTCACCGCGGCCGAGCCGGTACGCGCGGCCCTCGGCCTCGACCTCGGCGGCGCCGTCGGCCACGTACAGCAGCTCGTCGTTGCGGTGCTGGAAC
Organism: Streptomyces sp. NPDC043176; assembly: GCF_056436715.1. Taxonomy (NCBI): domain Bacteria; kingdom Bacillati; phylum Actinomycetota; class Actinomycetes; order Kitasatosporales; family Streptomycetaceae; genus Streptomyces; species Streptomyces sp. NPDC043176. The sequence goes on along the minus strand of NZ_JBWKCA010000019.1, from coordinate 118,760 downwards.
TCGCGTCCGGCGTCCTGCTCGCCGGTGAACTCCAGGGCGTGCAGCTGGTGGCGGCCCCGGACGAGCTGCCGGATGCCGGAGGGCAGTGCGGGGTCCTCGGCGCGGTCCCCGAACCGCACGACGTCGACGGTGCGGGAGGCCTCGGCGGCGGCGAGGAGCTCGCCGGCCGTCGTCTCCAGGGCCTCGGCGACGAGTTCCAGGGAGCGGCGGCTCGGTCTCGCGCGGTCGTTCTCGACCTGGCTGAGGAAGGGCACGGAGAGGCCGCTGCGGGAGGAGACGACGGCCAGGGTGAGCTGGAGCGCTCTGCGGCGCCTCTTGACGGCCGCGCCCACACGGGGTGATTCCTTCTCGTCCATGTCGGCTCCCTCCCTCGTACCCGTCACGGTCCTCGGACCGGTGTACCGGTCGGTTACCTGAACCTTACGCAGCTTTGGGGCGGGGTTTCTCGTCGTGTGGAAAAGGGGTGGTCGCCGAGCACACTCGGCGACCACCCCTTTTCGGACAGGAGTCACGAACCGTCCTCGGGACGGGTTCCGACGGCTACCTCGGGGCGAGCTTGTCCGCCAGGCCGGGGTTGCGGTCCAGCCAGGTGCGGACGGCCTGCTGCTCCTTGCCCTTGCCGGTCTCCTGGATCACGGCCTCGAGGTCCGTGAGCTGCTTCTCGGTCAGCTCGAAGTTCCTCAGCCAGGCACCGACCTCGGGGTTCTCGGCGGCGAATCCCTTGCGGGCGAGGGTGTGGACGCCGTCGCCCTCGCCCCAGGAGCCCTTGGGGTCGGCGAGCTTCCTCAGGTCGTGCTGGGAGTAGGCCCAGTGCGGCGACCAGAGGGTGACGACGACCGGTTCCTTGCGGTCGTACGCGCGCTTCAGCTCGGCGAGCATGCCGGGCGTGGAGCCGTCGACGACCTGGTACTCGCCCTTCAGGCCGTAGTCGTCCAGGACCTTGTCCTTGAGGATGCCCATCATTCCGGCGCTGGGCTCGATGCCGACGATGCGGCCCTTGAACTGCCCGGCCTTGCCCTTGAGGTCGGCGAGCGAGTCGACGCCCTTCACGTACGAGGGGACGGCCAGCTCCAGCGAGGTGGGGCCGTACCAGGAGCCGAGGTCCTCCAGCTTGTTCCGGTACTTGGCCCAGTACTGCTCGTGCGTGACGGGCAGCCAGGCGTCGGTCTGGAAGTCGAGCTGGCCGCCGGCCAGGCCGGTGTAGAGGGCCCCGGCCTCCAGCTGCCTGGTGTCGACCTCGTAGCCGCGCCGCTCCAGGAGTTCCTTCCAGAGGTACGTGGAGGCGATGCCCTCGTCCCAGGGGATGTAGCCGATGCTGATCTTCTTGCCCTGGCCGCCGTTCGGGCCGGAGGCGGAGGCCGCGCCGCCGGAGCCGCCGAGGAAGCCCGTGCCGCCCGCGACGAGGGCGAGGACGACGACGCCGACCAGGGCGGTGACGGGCTGCGGGCGGTGCGCCCACAGCTTGGCCCCGGGCCGCTTCGCGCCCAGCGCGGCGCGGGCCTTGGCCGCGGCGCGGCGGCCCAGCGGGGAGACCTGGCGGCCGAGCGCGCCGGTCATCCGGTCCAGGTACATGGCGAGCACGACGATGGAGACGCCGGCCTCGAAACCGAGGCCGATGTCGACGTTGCCGATGGCCCGGTAGACCGCGCCGCCGAGTCCGCCGCCGCCGACCATGCCCGCGATGACGACCATGGACAGGCCGAGCATGATGACCTGGTTGACGCCGGCCATGATCGTCGGCAGGGCGAGCGGCAGCTGCACGCGCAGCAGGGTGTCGCGCGGAGTGGTGCCGAAGGCCTCGGCTGCCTCGACGAGTTCGCCGTCGACCTGACGGATGCCGAGCTCGGTCATCCGGACGCCGGGCGGCAGCGCGAAGACGATCGTGGCGATGATGCCGGGGACGACACCGACGCCGAAGAAGATGATGCCGGGGATGAGGTAGACCATCGCCGGCATGGTCTGCATGAAGTCCAGGACGGGCCGCAGCACGGCGCTGACCGTCTTCGAGCGGGCCGCCCAGATGCCGAGCGGTACGGCGATCACCAGGGTCACGAGGGTCGAGACGAGGACGAGCGAGAGCGTCGCCATGGCCTCGTCCCACAGCTGCACCGAGTCGACGAGGCAGAACCCGGCGAACGCCAGGACGGCGGCGGCGAGGCCGCGCAGCCACCAGGCGACGACGGCGAGGATGCCGGCGAGCAGCAGCGGCTGAGGAGCGGACAGGACGGTGTCGATGCCGTCGTACAGGCCGGTGACGCCGGTGCTGACGGCGTCGAAGAGCCAGGAGAACTGCGCCTGGAGCCAGTCGACCGAGCTGTCGACCCACTCGCCGAGGGGGAGCCTAGGCACGGGCGGCCACCTCCCGCACCCCGGTCGACGGGGCGTCCGTCGCAACGCCACCGCCCATGACGGCGAGGAGGCGTTCCGGCGGTACGACTCCGAGGACGGTGCCGTCGGAGTCCTCGACGGCCACCGGGTGCGGGGCCAGGGCGGCGACGGCGCACAGGTCCGCGACGAGCGTGTCGGGTCCGACGGCCCGGCAGGCGCAGTCGTCGGGACAGTCGGCCGCGGGGGCGCCGTCCGTCATGACGGCGGAGGCGGTGAGCACCCGGGAGCGGTCGACGTCCTGGATGAAGGAGGCGACGTAGTCGTCGGCGGGGCGGACGAGGATGTCCTCCGCGGTGCCGAGCTGGACGATCCGGCCGTTGCGCATGACGGCGATCCGGTCGCCGAGGCGCATGGCCTCGTTGAGGTCGTGGGTGATGAAGACGATGGTCTTCTTCAGGCGCTGCTGGAGGACGAGGAGCTGGTCCTGCATGTCACGGCGGATCAGCGGGTCGAGCGCGCTGAACGACTCGTCCATGAGGAGCAGGTCGGCGTCGGTGGCGAGCGCGCGGGCCAGGCCGACGCGCTGCTGCATGCCGCCGGAGAGCTCGTCGGGCCAGGACTTCTCCCAGCCGCCGAGGCCGCAGAGTTCGAGCGCCTCGGCGGCGCGGGTCTCGCGCTCGGCGCGCGGGACGCCCTGCACCTCCAGGCCGTACGCGGCGTTCTCCAGGACGTTTCGGTGCGGGAACAGCGCGAAGTGCTGGAAGACCATGCTGATCTTGCGGGCGCGGACGTCGCGGAGCTCGCGGGGGGAGAGCGCGGTGAGGTCGCGGCCGTCGAAGAGGACCCGGCCTGCGGTGGGTTCGAGCAGGCCGTTGAGCATGCGCAGGAGAGTGGACTTCCCGGATCCGGACAGGCCCATCACGACGAAGATCTGGCCGGGTTCGACGGTGAAGCCCGCGTCGACGACGGCCGCCGTCGTGCCCTCGGCCCGCAGTTCCTCACGGTCGGCGCCGTCGGCGAGCCTGCGGACGGCCTCGTCGGGTCGTCTGCCGAACACCTTGTACAGGTGGTCGGCCTGGAGCCTGGACACATACACCTCACGGGTAGCGATGAAGAACGGCCCCGCCACCCCCGCGCGGCCGGGCCGTGGAGCGGGCGGGATCGGCCCGCGGCCCGTCGCGTACGAGGACTTCTTTGTTGAATCCCGTACCGGGTCCGCTCCGGGCTGCCGCCTGCCCGGCCCCACCGGGTGCAAACGCAAAGGTGACACGGGTCACGACACGGCTCGGGACGTACCGCCGGAGGACGCGCCCGTCGGTCACCGGGGGGTCTGTCGGTGGTGTGCGGCATGATCGGTCGGGTGACCCGACGTTTGATGCTCCTCGACACCGCCAGCCTGTACTTCCGCGCCTACTTCGGCGTTCCGGACTCGGTCCGCGCGCCGGACGGCACGCCGGTGAACGCCGTCCGCGGGCTGCTCGACTTCATCACCCGGCTCGTCCAGGACCACCGCCCCGACGACCTGGTGGCCTGCTGGGACGAGGACTGGCGGCCGCAGTGGCGGGTGGACCTCATCCCGTCGTACAAGGCGCACCGGGTGGCGGTCGTGACGGAGACCGGCCCGGACGAGGAGGAGATCCCCGACACCCTGTCCCCGCAGGTGCCGGTGATCGAGGAGGTCCTCGCCGCGCTCGGCGTCGCCCGGGTCGGGGCCGCGGGGTACGAGGCGGACGACGTCATCGGGACGCTGGCGGGGCGGGCCTCGGGCCCCGTCGACATCGTCACGGGCGACCGGGACCTCTTCCAGCTGGTCGACGACGCCCGCGGGGTGCGGGTGCTGTACCCCCGCAAGGGCGTCGGGGACTGCGACCTGGTGGACGCGGAGATGATCCGCGCGAAGTACGGCGTACGCCCCGACCAGTACGCGGACTTCGCGGCGCTGCGCGGGGACGCGAGCGACGGGCTGCCGGGCGTGAAGGGCATCGGCGAGAAGACGGCGGCGCAGCTCGTCACGGAGTACGGCGACCTCGCCGGGGTGCGGGCGGCGGCGGAGGACCGGACGTCGAAGCTGACGCCGGCCAAGCGGCGCGGGATCGTCGAGGCGGCCGCGTATCTGGACGTGGCTCCGACGGTCGTCCGGGTCGCCGGGGACGTACCGCTGCCCGACTTCGACCCGGCGCTGCCCTCGGCTCCCCGCGACCCGGCGGCCCTGGACGCGCTGGTGAAGCGCTGGGGGCTCGGCGGCGCGGTGGGACGGCTGCTCCCAGTCCTGGAGCGCTGACGGGGCCGGATACCCACTGGGGCGCGTCGTCCCGAGGTGCTAGCTTAGGCATACCTAAGTTCGCAGAGTCAGGAGAGACCCTCGTGGCAGACCAGCCCCGCAAGGCACCCAAGGCCACCCAAGCACGCGTGGTGCGCACCGAGCGGATCACGCCGCACATGGTGCGCGTGGTCCTCGGCGGCCCGGGACTCGACGCCTTCGAGGCCGACGAGTACACCGACCACTACGTGAAACTGCTCTTCGCCCCGGACGGCGTCACCTACCCGGAGCCGTTCGACATGGAGCGGATCCGGGCGGAGTTCCCGCGGGAGCAGTGGCCGACGACCCGCACGTACACGGTGCGGGCGTGGGACGCGGTGCAGCGCGAGCTGACGGTCGACTTCGTGGTCCACGGCGACGAGGGCCTGGCCGGCCCGTGGGCCGCGCGCGCCCAGGCGGGCGAGACCGTGCGCTTCCTCGGCCCCGGCGGCGGTTACGCGCCGGACCCGTCGGCGGACTGGCACCTGCTCGTCGGCGACGAGAGCGCGCTGCCGGCGATCGCGGTGGCCCTGGAGCGACTGCCGTCCGGCGCCCGGGTGCACGCGTTCGTGGAGGTGTCCGACGCGGCGGAGGAGCAGAAGCTCTCGACGGCGGCGGGGGTGGACGTCACCTGGCTGCACCGCGGTGACCGGCCGGCCGGTGAGGCGCTGGTCGAGGCCGTCCGGACCCTGGACTTCCCGGCGGGCGACGTCCACGCCTTCGTCCACGGCGAGGCCGGGTTCGTGAAGGACCTGCGCCGCCACCTCCGCCTCGACCGCGGTGTGCCGCGCGAGCGCCTGTCGATCTCGGGCTACTGGCGCCTGGGCAAGTCGGACGAGGCCTGGCGCGCGATCAAGCGCGAGTGGAACGAGCAGGTGGAGCGCGAGCAGGAGAGCTGAGGCCCGCCCTCGGGGGCGGGGCGGGTGCCGACGGCACCCGCCCCGCCCCTTTTCCGGATCCCGGCGGCTTCCTACTTCGCCTCCCCGAAGATGCGGTCGGAGGCGTCCACATGGGCCATCCGGCGCAGGGCCGAGAAGATCGCGTCGCCGAGGACCGTGCCGACGACCGTGCTCTCCACGAGCTCCTCGCGCGCCACGTTGCGCGCCACGTAGTCCAGGTCCGCCCGCGCCACGCGCTCCGCCGCGTCCGCGTACACGTCCAGCACCTCGGCGAAGGCGCCGTGGCCGACCTCGTCGAGCGCCGCGAGCGCCGTCGCCAGCGCCTCTGACGCCAGGTTGCTCGGAACCGTGTGCCAGCCGCGCGCGGTGATCAGCTCGTCGACCTTCCGCCGCGCCTCCTCGATCCCGGCGCCCGGCTCGCGGTCGTGGCGCGGCACCATCCGGCTGGCCGCCGTGCCGAGCACCTCGTGCACCGGCCGGTCGGGGTCGTCGACCGCCTCGATGACGCACCGGATCTCGGCGATCGACATGCCGCCCACGTCGAGGAGCGCCCGGATCAGGCGGAGCCGCTTCACGTGCATCTCCCCGTACGAGGCCTGGTTCGGGCTCGTCAACTCCCCGGCCGGCAGCAGCCCTTCCCGTACGTAGAACTTGACGGTCGGCACGGACACTCCGGTCCTGCGACTCAACTCTCCGATGCGCAAAGCGTGTTCACCTTCCCGATCCTTCTCCGGTCTTGCCGACCGGCACCTCCATCATAGATAGTGGCGCTATCAGATAGCGGTTAGTGCCACTATCCATATCTCGTTCGTCCGTACCGTCACGGCTTTCCCACGGGGGATCACATGTCCTTACTGCACCCGCTCATCCGCCTGCACCGGCCGCTGGTCTGGTTCGCCGCCTCGATGGGCGTCCTCGCCCTCGTCTCCGCCGTCGGCCTGGTCGCCGACGACCGGGTCCTGGTCGGCGTGCCGATCTGGACCAAGCCCCTCAAGTTCTCGCTGTCGTTCATCGCGTACGGGCTCTCGCTCGCCTGGATGCTCTCGCTGCTCGCACCCCTGCCGCGCGCCCACCGGATCGGCTGGTGGGCCGGCACGGTGGTCACCGTCACCGGCGCCGTCGAGATGGCCCTCATCACGCTCCAGGTGGCCCGCGGCACCCAGAGCCACTTCAACCAGGCGACGCCGTTCGACGCCGCCGTCTTCCAGATCATGGGCGCCACGGTCGCCGTGCTGTGGCTCGGCGCCCTGACCATCGCGGTACTCCTGCTGCGCGCCCGGATCCTGGACCGCGCCACCGCCTGGGCCGTCCGGCTGTCCTCCCTGATCGCGCTGGCGGGCGCCGCCGTCGGGTTCCTGATGGTCCGTCCGACCTCCGAACAACTCGCGGTCGACGAGGCCCCCCTCAACGGCGCCCACAGCGTCGGAGTCCCCGACGGCGGCCCGTCCATGCCGCTGACCGGCTGGTCCACCACCGGCGGCGACCTGCGCATCCCGCACTTCCTCGGCATGCACGCGCTCCAGCTGCTCCCGCTGCTGCTGCTCGTCCTCGCCGCGCTCGCCCCGCGCTTCGGCCGTCTCGCCGACGAACGCGTACGCCTCCGCCTCACCGTCACCGCGGCCGGCGCCTACGCCGCGGCCTTCGTCCTCCTGACCTGGCAGGCGCTGCGCGGCCAGGCCCTGTTCTCCCCGGACGGCGCGACGCTGACCACCGCTGCCGCGATCGCCCTGCTCACCGCGGTGGCCGCCGCGCTGTCCCTCCGCACCACGCCCGCCTCCCCCCTTCCGGCCCCGGCTCCGAAGCCCGCCGAGGAGGTCTCGGCATGACCGGCGTCCTCTTCGAACTGACCTTCTTCCTGGCGGCGCCGGTCTGGCTGCTCATGATCCTCGCCCCTCACCTGCGGATCACCGAGCGCGTCGCCGCCTCCCCCTTCACCGTCCTCCCGCTGCTCGCCCTCTGGGCCGTGTTCGCCGTCCCCGTCCTGCCCGAACTCTGGACCGCGGTCACCAGCCCCGACATCGACGCCTTCCGCGACCTCACCGTCCTCGCGAACGGCGCCGCCGCCCTCTGGGCCCAGGTCCTCGCCTGGGACCTCCTCCTCGGCCAGTGGATGTACCGCGAGTCCCGCCGCCTGGCCATCCCCCCGCTCCTCATGTCCCCCCTCCTCGTCCTCACCATCCTCCTGTCCCCCCTCGCCCTCCCCCTCTTCCTCGTCCTCCGCACCCTCTACACCCGCCGCGTCACCCGGCCCGGGGCCCTCTCTCCCATTGCCCCCGCATGACCGGATGCCGAGCCGCCCGAGGAGCCGCTCCCGTCAGGCGGTGGCCCGCTTCCGGGCGGTGAGCTGGAAGAGACGGGCGGTGTGCATGTACGGCGGGCGGGCGGTGGTGGCGAGTTCGAGGCGTTCGAGGTCGGCGTAGTAGGCGGGGTCGTACTTGCGGGAGTCGTCGGTGAGGTAGTCGCAGAAGCTGCGGATGCCGTAGTGGTGGACGTCCGCGCAGCCGAGGTCCTCGAGCAGGGGGGTGATCTCCTCCGCGGTGTGCAGGGTGAGTTCGGAATCGAACATCTCGTTGCGGAGGAGGTCGGCGTCGAGGGCGGCGAGGGCCGCGGCGGGGTCGAGCTGCCGGACGGCGATGTTCAGGGGCGCGGAGTGGCGGTTGATCGCCATCAGGGAGAAGAGGCCCCCGTCCTTCAGGGGGGCGAGGGACGCCGCGAGGGTGCCGGGAACGTCGTCCACGTACTGCAGGAGGTTGTGGCACAGGACCACGTCGAAGCCCCCGGCCGCGATGTCCGCGGGCAGGGCGGCCACATCGGCCCGGATACAGGTGACGCGGTCCGACAGGCCGCTCGCGGCGGCACGGGTCCCGGCGGCGGCCAGCATGGCGGGGGCGTGGTCGACGACGGTGACGTGGTGGCCGCGCGCGGCGAGCCGCAGCGCGTCCCCGCCGTCGCCGCCGGCGAGGTCGAGGATCCGCAGCGGCCCGCCTCCCGGGCCGCCGTCGAGGTGGCGCGCCACGTTCACCTCGGCGAGCGTGTAGCGGAGGCGGCCCCAGGGGGCCTCCTGCCATTCCTGCCAGGTGGCCATCGCGGTGTCGAACTTCTCGTGATCTTGAGCCATCCGGCGACGATAGCCAACCGTCGGCCGACGACCGCCTCCGGTGTGTCAGCCGCGGGCGCGGACCGTGGCGTGGACGTCGCGGTCCGGTTGGAGGGTGAGGCTGGGGACGGGGCGGATGTCGTCGGTGGTGAGGTCGAGGTGGTAGCGGCGGGCGAGGACGGCGAGGACGAGGACGGCCTCGACGAGGGCGAAGCGGGTGCCGAGGCAGACCCGGGGGCCGCCGCCGAAGGGGAACCAGGCGTATTCGGGTATCTGCTCGGCCGGTTCGCCGTCCCCGGTGGTGAGCCAGCGCTCGGGACGGAAGGCGTCGGCGTCGCCGTACCAGCGGGGGTCGCGGTGGGTGGCCCACTGGCTCGACCAGACGCGGGTGCCGGCGGGGACGGGAGCGCCGCCGAGGGTGGCGCCTTCCTTGGCGATGCCGGTGATGAGCCAGATCGTGGGGTAGAGGCGGAGGGTCTCCTTGACGACGGCCTGGGTGTAGGCAAGGGAGGCGTAGTCGTCGTAGCCGGGTTCGCGGTCGGCGAGCACCCGGTCGAGTTCCTCGGTGAGGGCGTCGCGGACCCGGGGGTTGCGCGAGAGCAGGTGCCAGGCCCACACGAGGGTGGAGCTGGTGGTCTCGTGGCCGCCGATGTAGAGCGTGACGGTCTCGTCGCGGATCTCCCGGTCGGAGAGGCGGGCGCCGGTCTCGTCCCGGGCGGCGAGGAGGCGGCTGAGGAGGTCGGGCCGCTCCGTGTCGCCGTCGCGGTGGCGGTCGACGACGCGGGAGACCTCGGCGTCGATGACGGCGGTGGCGCGCTTGATGCGGGCGCGCCCGGGGGTGGGGACCCAGTCGGGGAGTACGGCTCCGATGCCGCTGAACTCGGCTCCGATCTCCTTCTGCGCGATGTCCATGGCACAGCCGATGGATTCGGCGTCCGCCGCGGTGTCGACCCCGAAGATGGTGCGGACGGCGATGAGCTGGGTGAGGGCCGCCATCTCCTTCTTGATGTCGATCCGCTGCCCGTCGGCCCAGCGGTCCGCGAGGGCGACGGCGCACTCGGCCATCGTCGCGGCGTAGGAGCGGACCTGCTTGGGGCGGACCGAGGGCTGGACCAGGGAGCGCTTGCGCCGCCAGTCGGCGCCCTTGGCGACGACCACGCCGTTGCCCAGGAGGGTGCGGAAGGCGATGCCGAGGTCGGGCTGGTCGAAGGTGCGCTCGACCTCGGTGAGGAGCTCGCCGATCGTGTCGGGGTGGGCGATGAAGAGTGCGGGGCCCCGGCCGAAGCGCCAGCGGACGAAGTCGCCGCGCTCCCGCAGCTGCTCGAAGAAGGCGAGGGGGTCCTTGCCGAAGGCGGGCAGATTGCCGAGGAGCGGCACTCCCCGGGGGCCTTCGGCGATGGTCGCGGTCGGCTGCGTCGCGCGTGTCCCGGCGTCGGGACCGGCTTGCCTGGTCACGTACGTCCCCTCCCCAACTCCCTGTGCGTGTGTACGAGTCCATGCAAGCGGAAGGGCCGTCCCCCGCGCCAGCCCTGTGGACGACGACCTGTGGACAACTCCCCGCGGACGGTACGCGGGAGGGGCCCGCGGCGCGAACGCCACGGGCCCCTCCGGAATGCGACGGGCCGTCAGCCCACGGAGCTGTAGGCGACGACTCCGCGGAGCAGCGAGTCCACGGCCTTGCGGGCGTTCTTCGCCACGGTGCTGTTCTCCCTGGGCGCGGCCGCCGAGATCTGCCCGAGGACGTCGATGACCTGCTTGCACCAGCGCACGAAGTCGCCGGCGGGCATCTCGGCCTCGCGGAGGACCTCGTCGAGGCTCTTCTCGGAGGCCCACTGGTAGGCGGCCCAGGCGAAGCCGAGGTCGGGTTCGCGCTGGCCGACGCCCTCGGCCTGGTTGATCTTGAATTCCTCTTCGAGGGCGTCGAGGCGGCCCCAGATGCGGACCATCTCGCCGAGTGCCGCCTTGGCGTTTCCGGTCGGCAGCTTGGGCGCGACGGCGTCGTCTGCCTGACGCGACTCGTACACCAAGGCGGAGACGCAGGCGGCGAGTTCGGGCGGAGTGAGGCCCTCCCAGACGCGGTCGCGGAGGCATTCGCTGGCCAGCAGGTCGAGTTCGCCGTAGAGCCGGGCGAGCCGCTTGCCGTTGTCGGTGACGTCGTCGCCGCGCAGGTAGTCGAGTTCGGTGAGGAGCGCGACGATCCGGTCGAAGGTGCGGGCGATGGTGTTGGTACGGCCCTCGATGCGCCGCTCCAGCTGCTGGGTGTCGCGCTGGAGGCGGTGGTAGCGCTCGGCCCAGCGGGCGTGGTCCTCGCGCTCGTCGCAGCCGTGGCAGGGGTGGGCGCGGAGCTCGGTGCGCAGCCGGGAGATCTCGCGGTCGTCGGCGGCGGCGGAGCGCTGCTTGTGGTGGCGCTCGGGGTTGATGTGCCCGGCCTTGCTGCGCAGGGCGGAGGCGAGGTCGCGACGGGACTGCGGGGAGCGCGGGTTGAAGGTCTTGGGGATCCTCATCCGCTCCAGCGCCTCGACCGGGACGGGGAAGTCGATGGAGGCGAGCCTCTTGACCTGCCGCTCGGCGGTGAGGACGAGGGGGCGCGGGCCGTCGTGGTGCTCGAAGCCGCGGTGGCCGTTGGTGCGGCCCGCCGGGATGCCGGGGTCGAGGACCAGGGCGAGGCCGGCGAACTTGCCCGTGGGCACGTGGATGATGTCGCCCGGCTTGAGCTTCTCCAGCGAGTTGGCCGCCTGGGCGCGGCGCTGGGCGGCGCCCTGCCGGGCCAGTTCGGTCTCGCGGTCCTTGAGGTCGCGGCGGAGCCGCGCGTACTCCTCGAAGTCGCCGAGGTGGCAGGTCATGCCCTCGCGGTAGCCCTCGAGTCCCTCTTCGTTCTTCTGCACCTGGCGCGAGATGCCGACGACGGAGCGGTCGGCCTGGAACTGGGCGAAGGAGGTCTCGAGGAGCTCGCGGGAGCGGTGCCGGCCGAACTGGTCGACGAGGTTGACCGCCATGTTGTACGAGGGCTTGAAGCTGGAGCGCAGGGGGTACGTGCGCGTGCCGGCCAGTCCGGCGAGGTGGCCGGGGTCGAGGCCGCGCTGCCAGAGGACGACGGCGTGGCCCTCGACGTCGATGCCCCGGCGGCCGGCGCGGCCGGTGAGCTGGGTGTACTCGCCGGGAGTGATGTCGGCGTGCTGTTCGCCGTTCCACTTGACGAGCTTCTCGAGGACCACGGACCGCGCGGGCATGTTGATGCCGAGGGCGAGGGTCTCGGTCGCGAAGACCGCCTTGACGAGCCCGCGGACGAAGAGCTCCTCGACGACTTCCTTGAAGGTCGGGAGCATGCCCGCGTGGTGGGCGGCGATGCCCCGCTCCAGCGCTTCGAGCCACTCGTAGTAGCCGAGGACGTGGAGGTCCTCGGTGGGGATGGCGGCGGTGCGCGCCTCGACGATCTCGCGGACGCGGCGGCGTCCCTCGTCGTTGTTGAGCCGGAGTCCGGCGTACAGGCACTGCTGGACGGCGGCTTCGCATCCGGCGCGGCTGAAGATGAAGGTGATGGCGGGCAGGAGCCCCTCGGCGTCGAGGCGTTCGATGACCTCGGGGCGGCCGGGGGTCCAGATGCGGGAGCGCTGGCGGCGCTCGCGCTCGCGGTCGGCCTCGCGGACCATCTTGCCGCGGCGCCGGTCGCGGGGGTTGTACGCCGTGTTCTCCGTGCGGGCCAGGCGCATCAGGTCGGGGTTGACCTCGCGGCGGGAGGAGCCGCGGCCGCCGTGGTCGGTCTCCTCCTCGAAGAGGTCGTACATCCGGCGTCCGGCGAGGACGTGCTGCCAGAGCGGCACGGGGCGGCTCTCGGAGACGATCACCTCGGTGTCGCCGCGGACGGTGTCGAGCCAGTCGCCGAACTCCTCGGCGTTGGAGACGGTCGCGGAGAGCGAGACGAGCGTGACGGATTCGGGGAGGTGGATGATCACTTCCTCCCAGACCGCGCCGCGGAAGCGGTCGGAGAGGTAGTGGACCTCGTCCATGACGACGTACCCGAGGCCGGAGAGGGCCTGGGATCCGGCGTAGAGCATGTTGCGGAGGACTTCGGTGGTCATGACGACGATCGGCGCGTCGCCGTTCACACTGTTGTCGCCGGTCAGGAGTCCGACCTTGTCGGGGCCGTACCGCTTGACGAGGTCGGCGAACTTCTGGTTCGACAGCGCCTTGATGGGCGTCGTGTAGAAGCACTTGCGGCCCTGGGTGAGGGCCAGGTGGACGGCGAACTCGCCGACGATGGTCTTGCCGGAGCCCGTGGGCGCGGCGACGAGCACGCCCTTGCCCGCCTCGAGAGCCTGGCACGCCTCGATCTGGAAGGGGTCCAGTCCGAACTCGTACAGCTCGCGGAAGGGTGCCAGTGCGGTGCGCTGCTCGGCGTTGCGGGCGCGGGCGGCCGCGTACGCCTGGGCTGGTGTGAGGTCCTCTGTCATCTTGTTGTCGAGCCTACCCGCCACCTGTGACAGTGACGCGATCTTTATCGAGGGGATGCGGAGCCTTGGGTTCCGGGCCTTGTCCCGACGGGGGCGAGGACGCGCAGGGCTCCGGGGACGCACTCCACGGCGAGCGGCGGCACCCCAGGGGCTCCCCGTCGGCGCAGCCGGGGGCCTCGGGGCGTCGGGGTCCCCCGGACCGAGTCCGGGGGACCCTACGAGATCAGGTGATGTCGTCGTAACCGTTGAGCCGGTGCGCGCTGCCGCCGTGCTCACCGGTGGCCTGCTCGGGCAGGGCGCGGGCGGCGGTGACGGGTTCGACGGCGCCGACGGCCTGGGGCGTGAGGTCGAGCGCGGAGGCCTCGTCGTCGTCGAGTTCGGCGTCGGGGTTGCCGCGCCGGCGTCGCCGGTCGTTGAGGAGGGAGAAGCCGACGGCCGCGAAGTACAGGACCGTGATCGGTCCCGCGAGGGCGATCATGCCGACCGGGTCGGTGGTCGGGGTGATGACCGCGCCGAACACGAAGACGCCCATGATCACGCCGCGCCACCAGCCGGCCATCCGGCGACCGGTGAGCACCCCGGTGAGGTTCAGCATCACCAGGACGAGCGGCAGCTCGAAGGCGAGGCCGAAGACGAGCACCATGCGCAGGGTGAAGTCCAGGACGTCGTTCAGCGACAGGATGTTCGCCGAGCCGGCGGGCGTGAGGCTGATGAGGACCTTCACGCTGACGGGGAGGATGAGGTACGCGAGGTAGGCGCCCGCCGCGAACAGCGGCACGGCCGCGCCCACGAAGGCGTACGTGTACTTCTTCTCGTTCTTGTGCAGCCCGGGCGCGACGAACGCCCACAGCTGGTAGAGCCACACCGGGCTCGCCACGACGAGACCGGCCGTCAGCGACAGCTGGATCGTCGTGCTGAAGGGAGCCATCAGCGTGTTGAAGGAGACGATCGCGCAGTTGCCGCCGTCACTGGTGACGTTCGGTGCGCAGGTGGGCACCGACTTCGTCAGGAACTGCATCAGCTCCTCGCTGTACGCGAGGGCCACGATCGTCACCGCTGCGATGGCGAGGAGACCCTTCGCCAGTCGGTTGCGGAGTTCACGCAGGTGCTCCACGAGGGGCATCCGACCCTCGGGATCCTTCTCCTGCTTGCGGGCAGACTTGGGCAACCCACGTCCTCATCTCGTGCGGCAGCCGCCGCCCGGTGCGGCGGCCGCGGCGGACCGGGTCAGCGCTTGGTGGTGTCCGAGGGCTCGGCCACCGGGCGCGAGCTGGTCACGTCGCCGGGAGCGGCCTGGATGGTGCGCGGCGCGGGCTCCTGCGGTGCGGTGCCCGCGTGCGGCGGGTCGGCGGGGGCGCTCTGCTGGTCGTCCGACTTCATCGCCTTGGCCTCGCTCTTGAGGATGCGGGCCGACTTGCCCAGCGAGCGCGCCATGTCCGGAAGCTTCTTGGCGCCGAACAGGAGGATGATCACGACGAGGATCAGAATGATCTCGGTGGGGCCGAGCCTACCCATAGCGTTTACCTTCTTCACCGAGGCGACATGGAGTGCGGTTGCCCGGCGGGTCGGACATGCGTCCTACCACCGCGCTGCCTGCGATCGTAACCCGCAGGAGTAAACGCAGGGCAATGCCCTTGCATACTCCCGATTTCGTGGCACGAACCCGGGTGGGGGCCCTTTCACGCAGGGTACGGCACGGGCTCAGCGCAGTGTCTCCCCCGTTCTGGCCAGGCCCACGGCGGCGGTTTCGAGCTCCTCGGCCGCCCGGCTGATCCGTTCTGTGGTGTGCGCCACTTGGCGCCCGAGGCGCCGGACTTCGACGAAGACCTTGACGGCGAGGACGCCGAGGACGGCGATCCCGAGGAATCCGAGGGCGATGGCGAGCATGGGCCAGAACATGTGCTGAGCCTACTCAGACCGTCGTGTGGAGCCGCAGGGTACGCACCCCGCCGCCGGTGAGCAGTTCGACGATGCGCTCGCCGGCGGGCTTGCGGACGGAGCTTCCGCACTCGGGGCAGGTGAAGGAGTAGAAGGTCGTGCGGCGGCTGGCGCCGATGGCCAGCCGCAGGGCGCTCGCGGAGAGTTCGAAGCGGGAGCGGCAGTCGGGGCAGGCGGCCTTGAAGAGGACCGGGGCGATCGTCGCCGTGAGACCGTGCATCGCGGACACTTCCCTCATCTCTCTCTGCACCTTCGGTACGTCAGTAACAGCGTCGCGGTCGCGCGGACCGTCACACTCCCTCGTACGCGGCGAGCGCGGCCGCGGCCGCCGTCCTGGCGCTGTCGGCGAGGTCGGCCGGCGCCACGATCCGCCCGTCGCTGCCCAGCCGGAGCGCGAGCCTGCGCAGCGAGGCGGGGTCCGGCGTCCGCAGCGTGATCCGCAGTCCGCCGTCGGGCAGCTCGTCGGCCCGGTCGTGCGGGTAGTACTCGGCGACCCAGCGGCCCCCGGGCCCCACCTCGACCACGACCTCGGGGTCGTCGGCGGACGGCTGCACGAGGCCCTCGGAGAGGTCGCGCAGCTCCAGTTCCGGCGGCGCGGCGGCCTCATCGAGGATGCGGATCTCGACGACGCGGTCGAGGCGGAAGGTGCGGCGCGCCTCGGAGAGCCGGCACCACGCCTCCATGTAGGTGTGGCCGACGGCGAAGAGCCGGATCGGGTCGACCTCGCGCTCGGTGAGTTCGTCACGGGCGGGCGAGTAGTAGCGGACCCAGAGGCGCCGGCGTTCGGAGATGGCCCGGTCGACCTCGGCGAAGACGCCGCCCTCGGACTCGAAGGTGACCGAGAGCCGGGAGCTGGCCCCGGCGGCCTCGCCGGCGGCGGCCTCCAGCTTGGCGGTGGCGCGGAGCAGCGCCTCCCGGTCGCTCTCGCGGAGCCCGGGCAGGGTGGCGACGGCGCGGGCGGCGACGAGGAGGGCGGTGGCCTCGTCGGCGGCGAGCCGCAGCGGCGCGGCGACGTCGTCCGGGTTGTGCCACCAGATGCGGTCGCCGTCGGTGTCGATGTCGAGGAGGTCGCCGCCGCGGAAGCTGGTGCCGCACATGGGCAGCACGTCCAGGTCGGAGATCAGCTCGTCCTCGGTGATCCCGAAGGCGCGCGCGACGTCGGCGACGTGGGCGCCGGGGCGCTCGCGGAGGTAGGTGACGAGGGAGAGCATCCGCCTCGTCTGGTCGATCGCGTTGGCAGCCATGCGGTTCGTCTCCCCCTCAGCCCTTGGCCACGGCGCGCAGCCGGTCCATCACATCGGCCCGCAGATCGGCGGGCTCGTCCACGACGACGTCGGGGCCGAACTCGACGAGCCAGGCGTCGAGCCCGTGGCCGTACGGGATCTCCAGCTCGTCCCAGCCGTCGGCGCCCTCCCGCACGGACAGGGCGCGGGCGCGCAGCGGGTAGCCGCAGCCGCCGCGCAGCCTGATCCGGGCGGTGCGGGTCGCGGTCTCGCCCGCCCAGCTCTCGACGGTCTCCCGGACGGTGACGACGTCGGGCACGGGCGCCGTGAAGGCACCGGCCCGGGAGCGGACCTTGCCGGTGATCCGGGAGAGGCGGAAGACGCGCTCGGCACCGCGCTCGCGGTCCCAGCCCGCGAGGTACCAGTGGCCGCGCCAGCATTCGAGGGTCCAGGGCTCGACCTGGCGGGACTCGGGGCGGGCGGCGTTGGCCTTGCGGTAGTCGAAGACGACCGGGCGGCGGTCGCGGCAGGCCAGCATGAGCGGCTCGAAGGCCGCCTCGTGGACCGGGATGCGGGGTTCGAGGGCGCTGGGCTGCGTCTCGTACGAGTCCTCCGCCTCGGGCATGCCGGCGGCGCGGAGCTTCTGGAGGGCGCCGCTGGCGGCCCCGGCGAGGCGGGCCTGCTGCCACACCTTGGCGGCGAGGCCGAGCGCGGCGGCCTCCTCGGCGTCCAGGGTGATGGGGGGCAGCCGGTTGGAGTCGCGGCGGGCGAGGTAGCCGGTCTCGCCCTCCAGGTTCTCGACGGTCTCGATGACCAGGCCGAGCTCGCGCAGGTCGTCCTTGTCGCGCTCGAACATCCGGTTGAAGGCGTCGTCTCCGGAGGCTTCGAGGTAGGCCTCGATGGAGCCGCGGAGTTCCCGCTTGCTCAACGGTCGGCGCGTCCCGAGCAGGCACAGCGCGAGATTCATCAGCCGCTCGGACTTGGCAATCGCCATCGACGCCCTGCACCTCTTCCGCGGATCCACTTCTCGGACGTCCGACCGTACCGCCCCGGGGTGTCGCGGCCAAAGCCGAGGGCCCCCACCACGGACGGCGGGGGCCCCGGAGCGACCGCGAGCGGTCGCTGTGTGCGCGGGTCAGCGCTTCTTCACGGCCACGAGGTCGCAGACGAAGATCAGCGTCTCGCCCGGGGCGATCGAGCTGCCGGCGCCACGGTCGCCGTAGGCGAGGTGGGCGGGGATGATCAGCTGGCGGCGGCCGCCGACCTTCATGCCCTGGATGCCCTGGTCCCAGCCCTGGATGACCTGACCGGCGCCGAGGTTGAAGTCGAGCGCGCTGCCGCGGTTCCAGGAGGCGTCGAACTCCTCACCGGTGGAGAAGGCCACGCCCACGTAGTGGACCTTGACGAAGTCACCGGCGGCGGCGACCTCGCCGTCACCCTCCCAGAGGTCCTTGATCTCCAGGTCCTTCGGCGGCTCGCCGCCCGGGAAGTCGATCTCGGGCTTCTCGATGCTCACTGCACTGCTCCTCATGCTGATGTACTGCGTGATCGGGACAGTCTTACACCTTCGTCAGGATGTCCACGGCGAAGACCAGCGTGGAGTTCTTCGGGATGCCCTGCTTCTCCTCGTTGCCGAAGGCCTCGGAGGGCGGGGCGACGATGAGGACGCGGCTGCCGACCTTCTTGCCGACGAGGCCGTCCTTGAGGCCCTTCAGCGTGAGCTGCTCCAGCGGGAAGTTCGCGGGCTTGCCGGTGGAGTAGGTCGAGTCGAAGACCTTGCCGTCCTTCCAGAGGGCGGCGACGTAGTTCACGACGACCGTGTCGGTGGCCTTGACGGCCTCACCGTTGGCCTCGAGCACGTAGTTCGAGACGAGCTTGGTCGGCGGGTCGGTCTTGGGGACCGTCAGCGAGGGCGCCTTGCCGTCGGTGTTGGTACCGACCTTCGGCAGGTCCTTGTTGTCCTGGGCGACCGGGGTGCCCGTGGCGGACTTGGGGATGGTGACGGCCTTCAGGACGTCCACGACGAAGACGAGGGTGGCGTTGGGCTGGATCTTCGGCGGCGAGCCGGCCTCGCCGTAGCCGAGCTCCGGCGGGATGCCGACCTCGAGCCGGCTGCCGACCTTCTGCCCTTCGAGGGCCTGCTCCCAGCCCTTGATGACCTGGCCGTCGCCCAGCGTCAGGCTGAAGGGCTCACCGCGGTCGAAGCTGTTGTCGAAGGGGGTGGTGGAGTCCCAGGCCTGACCCAGGTAGTTCACCTGGAGCGCGTCGCCCTTCTTCGTCACCGCGCCCTTGCCCTCGCTGATGACGTTGACCTTCAGTTCCTTGGGCGGGTCGCCCTCGCCCTTGGAGAGGGTCGGCTTCTCGCCGAACTTCTCCCCCGCCGTGATGGCGGGCAGCCCGTTCTTCATCGAGGCGGAATCGGAGCCCTTGTCGTCGCTGCCGCACGCCGCTGTGGAGAGCAGCAGCAGCGGGACGACGAGAAGGCCGGCAAGTCGGCGCACGTGTTCCTCAGATCTCAGACGGCACAGTAGTTGTGCCGACACTCTAGGGGACCCTCCTGCCGACGGAAGGGCCCCGCACGTCAAACGTGCGGGGCCCGGGGCGCGTACGACCTGGTCTTACATTCCGGCGATCAGCTTTTCCACCCGGTCGTCGACGGAGCGGAACGGGTCCTTGCACAACACGGTGCGCTGTGCCTGGTCGTTCAGCTTCAGGTGCACCCAGTCGACGGTGAAGTCCCTGCGCTGCTCCTGGGCGCGGCGGATGAAGTCGCCGCGGAGCCGGGCCCGAGTGGTCTGCGGGGGCACCGACTTGCCCTCGAAGATCTTCAGGTCGTTGCAGATCCGCGCCGCCTGCCCGTTCTTCTGGAGCAGGTAGTAGAGCCCACGACGGCGGTGGATGTCGTGGTAGGCGAGGTCTATCTGCGCGACCCTCGGGTTCGACATGGTCATGTTGTGCTTGGCCCGGTAGCGCTCGATGAGCCGGTGCTTCATGACCCAGTCGATCTCGGTCTCGATGCGGTCGAGCTGCTCGCTCTCGATCGCGTCGAGCGTACGGCCCCACAGCTCCAGGACCTGGGCGACGGTGCCGGAGCGGATGCCGCGGCGGTCCACGAAGTCGACGGCCTTCTCGTAGTACTCGCGCTGGACCTCCAGGGCGGAGGCCTCGCGGCCGCTGGCGAGCCGGACCTTGCGCTGGCCCGTGATGTCGTGGCTGACCTCGCGGATGGCCCTGATGGGGTTCTCCAGCGTCAGGTCGCGCATGACGGTGCCGGCCTCGATCATGCGGAGCACCAGGTCGGTGGCGCCGACCTTGAGCAGCATGGTCGTCTCCGACATGTTGGAGTCGCCGACGATGACGTGGAGCCGGCGGTACCGCTCGGCGTCGGCGTGCGGCTCGTCCCGGGTGTTGATGATGGGCCGCGAGCGCGTGGTGGCGGAGCTGACGCCCTCCCAGATGTGCTCGGCGCGCTGGGAGACGCAGAAGACCGCGCCCCGCGGCGTCTGGAGGACCTTTCCCGCGCCGCAGATCAGCTGCCGGGTGACGAGGAAGGGAATGAGGATGTCCGCCAGCCGGGAGAACTCTCCGTGACGGGCGACGAGATAGTTCTCGTGGCAGCCGTAGGAGTTTCCCGCCGAGTCGGTGTTGTTCTTGAAGAGGTAGACGTCGCCGGCGATTCCCTCCTCGTGCAGGCGGCGTTCGGCGTCGACGAGAAGGCCTTCGAGAATGCGCTCGCCGGCCTTGTCGTGGGTGACCAGTTCGGTCACGTTGTCGCATTCCGGTGTGGCGTATTCCGGATGCGATCCCACGTCGAGGTACAGGCGGGCGCCGTTCCGCAGGAAGACATTGCTGCTGCGGCCCCATGACACGACACGGCGGAAGAGGTAGCGCGCCACTTCGTCAGGAGACAGTCGGCGCTGTCCCCTGAACGTGCACGTGACGCCGTACTCGTTCTCCAGCCCGAAAATGCGGCGGTCCATGTCTGAACATTACGCCTGACGGCCTGTGCTGAAACCGGGTTGAGCGTTCCCGTTTCGATCATTTTCCGATCAGCGCGCGTTCTTTTCGGCGTGTACGACGGTGGGGACCGTCTCTCCGACGGCGTGTCGCGCGGCGTCCTCGGGGGCGCCCGGCGTGTCGGGGACGGTCAGGACACGGCCGGTGGCCAGGAGGACCAGCAGGGCCACGAGGCCGCCCGCTCCGGCCACGGCGAACCCGGCCACGGTCCCGGCCAGTTCGACCGCGGGCCCGGCGACGGCGGAGCCGAGGGCCGCCCCGACGCCGAAGGTGGTGACGAGCCAGGAGAAGGCCTCGGTGACCGTGCCGCGCGGGGCGTGCCGGTCGACCACGATGAAGGCGCAGGCGAGGACGGGGGCGAGGAACACCCCGGAGAGCACCGAGAGGCCGGTCATGGCGACGGGGCCGGGGGTGAGCGTGAGCGGCAGGTAGCAGACCGCGAGGAGCAGCACGAGGACCCGCAGCCGCCGTTCGGGGGCGCCCTCCCACTGCCGGGCGCCGTAGACGGTGCCGCCGAGGAGGGCGCCGAGGCCGAGGGCGGCCATCAGCCAGCCGTACACCGACGGGGTGCCGCGGTCGTCGGCGTAGGCGACCGCGGCCACCGTGATGGAGCCGAGGGCGAGGCCGACGAAGAAGAAGGAGCCGAGGAGGGCGAGCAGGCCGGGCGAGCGGAGGGCGCCCAGCCAGTGGGCCTCGCGGGTGGCGGAGCGCCACGCGCGGGACGGCTCGGACAGGACGACGGCGAGGGCGCCGAGGATTCCCAGGACGTTGATGGCCAGGAGGGCGGCGGCGGGCGACCACACGGCGACGAGGAGCGTCACGAGTAGCGGACCGACGGTGAACATGACCTCCTGGGCGACCGCGTCGAGCGCGTACGCCCGGTGGACCCGGTCCTCGCGGCCGAGGACGCTCGGCCACAGGGCCCGCAGCCCGCCCTCCAGCGGCGGCGTGAAGAGTCCGGCGACCACGACGGCCGCGTAGGCGACGGCGAGGTGGCCGATGCCGACGAAGGCGAACAGGGCCATGCCGAGCGCCGACAGGACCGCCGCGGGCAGCTGGACGCGGGGCTGGCCCTTGAGGTCCACGGCCCTGCCGAGGAGCGGCTGCCCGACGGCGTTGGCCACGCCGTACGCGGCGATCAGGCCGCCGGCCAGGGTGTAGCTGCCGCCCAGGTCCCGGACGAACAGGGTCATGGCGATGGGGCCGGTGCCGTTGGGCAGCCGGCCGACGAGGGTGCCGGCGAGCAGCCGGGCGGCGTGCGGCGCCCGGAGTATGTCGAGATAGCCGCCGTGCGCGGGGGCCTCGGTGGCCATGTCGGTCTCCCCTCACCTCGGCACCCGGCCGAGGTTTTACGTATAACTTCAGGAGTCATACGTACCATGTCGACATCACGCGGGTCCACCCCGCACCCTGGGACCGTCCGACGCGGAGGCTTGTGTGCAGACCCCGGAGCCGCTCGGCGGCACCCGCCCGACCAGCCGGGACGTCGCCCGGACCGCGGGCGTCTCGCAGGCCACGGTCTCCCTCGTGCTCGGCGAGAAGTGGCGCGGCCGCGTCTCCGAGCGCACCGCGGAGACCGTGCGGGCCGCCGCCCGTGACCTCGGTTACCGGCCCAACCTGGCCGCCCGCAACCTCCGGCTCGGCCGCACCCGGACCGCCATGCTCGTCGTGCCGGCCCTCACCAACGAGTTCTTCGCCCACGTCTACACGGGCGCGGCCGTCGCCGCGGCGCGGCACGGCTTCGGCGTCGTCCTCTACCCCTCCCCCGACGGCGTCGGCCCCGCCCGCGACCCGTTCGCCTCGGCCCAGGCCGCCCTGGACGGCGTCATCGCCTCCTCCATGGCCGCCGACGCCCTCAAGGCCTTCCGGGGCACCGACCTGCCCCTCGTCATGCTCGACAGCGACCCGTCCGACCCCGGCGCCTCCGCGCACCTGAACATCGACGTCGCCGACGGCATGCGGCGGGTGACCGAGCACCTGCTCGGCCTGGGCCACCGCCGCTTCCTGCACCTCGCGTCCGCCGTCCCGTCCTGGACCTTCGACGTACGTGCGGCCGCCCTCGCCGACGCCCTGGGCGGCGCGGAGCTGCGTACCGTGCGCTCCCCGCTCAACGTCGCCGACGCCTGGACGGCCGCCCTCACCGCGCTCGACACCCGGGAGCCCCGGCCCACCGCGGTGATCTGCGACGACGACATCCTCGCGGTCGGCGTCCTCAAGGTCGCCCGCCGCCTCGGCCTGCGCGTCCCCGAGGACCTTTCGATCACCGGCTTCGACGACCTGGCCCTCGCCACCGCGGTCGACCCCGAGCTCACCACGGTCCGGCTGCCCGCCGAGGAGTTCGGCAGACGGGGCATGGAGGCGCTCCTCGCCGTCCTCGCGGGCGAACCGGCCCCGCCGGTCACCCTGCCCGTGGCCCTCGTGCGGCGCGGCTCCACCGGCCCCGCACCGGCCGTCTGACGGCGGACACGCCGGAGGGGTCCCGCTCCGTGGGGAGCGGGACCCCTCCGGGCCGGAACCTCTAGTCCTCGGGAGCCTCGTCCGAGGGCTCGTCCGTCTTCGTCACGGCCGCGTTGTCCGCCTCCAGGAGGCGGGACAGCTGACGGCCGACGATCCGCTTGAACTTGCGCTGCTGCGGGCGGGTGCGGTCCAGGACCGCCACCTCGAGACGCTCCGCGGGAATCTCCCGCTCGGTGCCGTTGGTGTCCCGCGAGAGCGCCTGCACGGCCAGCTTCAGGGCCTCGGCGAGGGACATGCCGTCCCGGTGCCGCTGGTCCAGGTAGGAGCTGATCTGCTCCGCGTTTCCGCCGACCGCGACCGAGCCGTGCTCGTCCACGATCGAGCCGTCGTGGGGCAGCCGGTAGATCTGGTCGCCCTCGGGCTCGGCGCCGACCTCGGCGACGACGAGCTCCACCTCGTAGGGCTTCTCCCCCGCGCTGGAGAAGATGGTGCCCAGCGTCTGGGCGTAGACGTTGGCCAGGCCGCGCGCGGTCACGTCGTCCCGGTCGTAGGTGTAGCCCCGCAGGTCGGCGTAGCGCACACCGCCGATGCGGAGGTTCTCGTACTCGTTGTACTTGCCGGCGGCCGCGAAGCCGATCCGGTCGTAGATCTCGCTGAACTTGTGGAGTGCGCGCGACGGGTTCTCGCCGACGAAGACGATGCCGTCCGTGTACTGGAGGACGACGAGGCTGCGGCCCCGCGCGATGCCCTTGCGGGCGTACTCGGCCCGGTCGGCCATGGCCTGCTGAGGTGAGACATAGAACGGCGTGGACACCGGCTACCGTCCCTTTCTTCCGGTCTGAAGGGCTTCTACGGGCGACGAACGGTCAGAGCAGGGCGGCGCGCGGCCCGTCGGGCTGCTCGAGACGCCGCTCGGTGATCGACCGGGCCAGAGCGGAGGACTCGGCCTCGCTGAGCCTGCGGAAGCCCTCGTCGGTGATGACGGTGACGATCGGGAAGATCCTGCGCGCCATGTCCGGCCCGCCGGTCGCCGAGTCGTCGTCCGCCGCGTCGTACAGCGCCTGCACGACCAGCGTGGTGGCCTGCTCCTCGGTGAGGTCGGCGCGGTACAGCTTCTTCATCGACCCGCGCGCGAAGATCGAGCCGGAGCCCGTGGCGGCGTACCCGTGCTCCTCGGAGCGGCCGCCGGTCACGTCGTAGGAGAAGATCCGGCCCTTCTCCTTGCTCTCGTCCCAGCCCGCGAAGAGCGGAACGACGGCGAGCCCCTGCATGGCCATGCCGAGGTTGCCCCGGATCATGGTGGAGAGACGGTTCGCCTTGCCCTCCAGGGAGAGCGTCGCGCCCTCCACCTTCTCGAAGTGCTCCAGCTCCAGCTGGAACAGCTTGACCATCTCCACGGCGAGACCGGCGGTGCCGGCGATGCCGACGGCCGAGTACTCGTCCGCCGGGAACACCTTCTCGATGTCCCGCTGGGCGATCATGTTGCCCATGGTGGCCCGCCGGTCACCGGCGAGGACGACGCCGCCGGCGAAGGTGGCCGCGACGATGGTCGTGCCGTGCGGGGCCTCGACGATGCCCTCCGGGAGCTTCCGGTTGCCCGGGAGCATCTCCGGCGAGTGGTCGGCCAGGAAGTCCATGAAGGAGGACGAGCCCGGCGTCAGGAAGGCCGCCGGCAGACGCCCGGTGCTACGAGGGTTGGCTTCCACGCGATTCCTTCCGGGTGGGAGAGTCGGCCCGCCGTGGGAAGCGCGGGGCGATCTTGGTTGCTGTGCACGGACCATACCCGTGCCACCGCCTGTCATCCGTCCCCGGGCCCGCGGCTTTCTCCGGGGCTCCGGGGACGGAGGACGACAGACGCGCGAGGCGGCTACTGGCCGCCCTTCTGAACGAACGAGCGCACGAAGTCCTCGGCGTTCTCCTCGAGCACGTCGTCGATCTCGTCCAGGACGGAGTCCACGTCCTCGCTCAGCTTCTCCTGGCGTTCCTGGAGGTCGGAGCTCGCCTCCGTGGTGGTCTCCTCGACCTCCTCCGTGGAACGCGTCGCCTTCTGCTGTCCGCCGCCGGTGTCCTTGGCCGCCAT
Organism: Streptomyces sp. NPDC043176; assembly: GCF_056436715.1. Classification (NCBI taxonomy): domain Bacteria; kingdom Bacillati; phylum Actinomycetota; class Actinomycetes; order Kitasatosporales; family Streptomycetaceae; genus Streptomyces; species Streptomyces sp. NPDC043176. The sequence goes on along the minus strand of NZ_JBWKCA010000019.1, from coordinate 93,971 downwards.
ATCCCTCACCCCGCTCGATTCGACCCGCTCGGTTGAGTCCGTACGGGACTCGGCCGAGTCCGTACAAGATCAGACCCTATAGGGCGGGTCCGACTTCGGCCCCGCAGTTTCCACAACGTCCGGGCACTGATTCCATGATTCCCAGTGCCGGGGCATTTCAGGCCCGCGCCGGGCCCCCGGTTCAGCCGCCGGAAAGCACGCGCACGAGTTCCTCGGCCGTCCGGCAGCGGTCCAGGAGCGATTTCACATGCGCCTTGGTGCCGCGCAGCGGTTCCATGGTCGGGACGCGCTGGAGCGAGTCCCGGCCGGGCAGGTCGAAGATCACCGAGTCCCAGGAGGCCGCGGCGACGTCGTCGGCGTACTGCTCCAGGCAGCGGCCCCGGAAGTAGGCCCTGGTGTCCTCCGGCGGCGCCGTCTCGGCCCGCAGCACGTCGGCGTCGTCCAGGAGCCGCTTCATGCGCCCGCGGGCCACCAGGCGGTTGTACAGGCCCTTCTCGGGGCGCACGTCCGCGTACTGGAGGTCCACCAGGTGGAGCCGGGCCGCGTCCCAGTCCAGGCCGTCGCGGCGGCGGTAGCCCTCCATGACCTCCCGCTTGGCGATCCAGTCGAGCTCGCCGGCCAGGCTCATCGGGTCGTTCTCGAGCCGGTTGAGGGTGTCCTCCCAGCGCGTGAGGACGTCCTTGGTCTGCTCGTCCGCGTCGGAGCCGTACCGCTCGTCCACGTACTTCCTGGCCAGCTCGAAGTACTCCATCTGGAGCTGCACCGCGGTCAGCGTCCGGCCGCTGCGGAGCGTGACCAGGTACTGGAGGGCCGGGTCGTGCGAGACCTGGTGGAGCGTGCGTACCGGCTGGTCGACGGCGAGGTCGACGGTGATGAAGCCGTCCTCGATCATCGACAGGACCAGCGCGGTGGTGCCCAGCTTGAGGTAGGTCGAGATCTCCGACAGGTTCGCGTCGCCGATGATCACGTGCAGGCGCCGGTACCTCTCGGCGTCGGCGTGCGGCTCGTCCCTGGTGTTGATGATGGGCCGCTTGAGGGTGGTCTCCAGGCCGACCTCGACCTCGAAGTAGTCCGCGCGCTGGCTGATCTGGAAGCCGTTCTCGCGGCCGTCCTGCCCGATGCCGACCCGCCCCGCGCCCGTCACGACCTGGCGGGAGACGAAGAACGGCGTCAGGTGGCGCACGATGTCCGAGAAGGGGGTCTCCCGCTTCATCAGGTAGTTCTCGTGCGTGCCGTAGGAGGCGCCCTTGTTGTCGGTGTTGTTCTTGTAGAGGTGGATGGGCTGGGCGCCGGGGAGCTGGGCGGCGCGCACGGCCGCCTCGGCCATGATCCGCTCGCCGGCCTTGTCCCAGAGCACGGCGTCCCGCGGGTTGGTGACCTCGGGCGAGCTGTACTCGGGGTGGGCGTGGTCCACGTAGAGCCGCGCACCGTTGGTGAGGATCACGTTGGCCAGGCCGATGTCCTCGTCGGTGAGCTGGCTGGAGTCGGCGACCTCACGGGCGAGGTCGAAGCCGCGGGCGTCCCGCAGCGGATTCTCCTCCTCGAAATCCCAGCGGGCACGGCGCGCCCGGTGCATCGCCGCCGCGTAGGCGTTGACGATCTGGGACGAGGTGAGCATGGCATTGGCGTTCGGGTGCCCCGGGACGGAGATCCCGTATTCCGTCTCGATGCCCATTACTCGCCGTACGGTCATGCGGCCCTCCTTGCCCGGCGTCGCTCACAGTGCGCGACTCGGCGTTACCGAAGAGCCTAGAACGGCTCCGCGCTGGTGGGGAGATCACTTGCGGCAATTCCCGGGCTGGCGGAAAATGCCGACGGAATGCGACGGCTGCGGATGCCCGGTTTCCGGACATCCGCAGCCGGCTCGCGTTCTTACAGGTACTGACCGGTGTTCGCCACCGTGTCGATGGAGCGTCCGGTGTCCGCGCCCTGCTTTCCGGTGACGAGGGTGCGGATGAACACGATCCGCTCGCCCTTCTTTCCGGAGATACGGGCCCAGTCGTCGGGGTTGGTGGTGTTGGGCAGGTCCTCGTTCTCCTTGAACTCGTCCACGCACGCCTGGAGGAGGTGGGAGACCCGGATGCCCTTCTGGTTGTGGTCGAGGAAGGCCTTGATGGCCATCTTCTTGGCCCGGTCGACGATGTTCTGGATCATCGCACCGGAGTTGAAGTCCTTGAAGTAGAGGACTTCCTTGTCGCCGTTCGCGTACGTGACTTCGAGGAAGCGGTTCTCCTCGGATTCCGCGTACATCTGCTCGACCACGGACTGGATCATTCCGTGGGCGGCGGCGGCCTTGGAGCCGCTGTGCTCGGAGATGTCGTCCGAGTGGAGCGGCAGGTTCGCCGTGAGGTACTTCGCGAAGATGTCCTTCGCCGCCTCCGCGTCCGGACGCTCGATCTTGATCTTCACGTCGAGCCGGCCGGGCCGCAGGATCGCGGGGTCGATCATGTCCTCGCGGTTGGAGGCGCCGATGACGATGACGTTCTCCAGGCCCTCCACACCGTCGATCTCGGCGAGAAGCTGCGGGACGATGGTGTTCTCCACGTCCGAGCTGACACCGGAGCCGCGGGTGCGGAAGAGGGATTCCATCTCGTCGAAGAAGACGATGACGGGGGTGCCCTCGCTCGCCTTCTCCCGGGCACGCTGGAAGACGAGGCGGATGTGCCGCTCGGTCTCGCCGACGTACTTGTTGAGGAGCTCGGGGCCCTTGATGTTGAGGAAGTAGGACTTCCCCGCGGGCTGGCCGGTCACCTCGGCCACCTTCTTGGCCAGGGAGTTGGCCACGGCCTTCGCGATCAGCGTCTTGCCGCAGCCGGGAGGGCCGTAGAGCAGGATGCCCTTGGGCGGCCGCAGTTCGTGCTCCTTGAAGAGGTCCGGGTAGAGGTACGGAAGCTCGACCGCGTCGCGGATCATCTCGATCTGGCCGCCCAGACCGCCGATCTTCTCGTAGTCGACGTCCGGGACCTCTTCGAGGACGAGCTCTTCGACCTCGCTCTTCGGGACCACCTCGTAGACGTAGCCGGACCGGGAGTCGAGCAGCAGGGCGTCGCCGGCGCGGATGGTGACGTCCAGCAGAGGCTCGGCGAGCCTCACCACCCGCTCCTCGTCGGTGTGCCCCACCACCAGGGCGCGCTCGCCGTCCTCGAGGATCTCCTTGAGGGTGACGATGTCCCCGGCGCGCTCGAACTCCATGGCCTCGACCACGTTGAGCGCCTCGTTGAGCATGACTTCCTGGCCGCGCTTGAGCTCTTCGAGCTCGATGCTGGGGCTCACGTTCACCCGGAGCTTGCGGCCCCCGGTGAAGATGTCGCACGTGCCGTCCTCGTTGGCCTGCAGGAAGACACCGAAGCCGGCCGGCGGCTGCGCGAGCCGGTCGACCTCCTCCTTGAGCGCCACGATCTGGTCGCGGGCTTCACGGAGCGTGTTCGCCAGTCGTTCGTTCTGTGCGGACACGCCGGCCAGGCTGGTCTGCAGCTCGACGATCCGCTCTTCGAGAATCCTCGTGTGGCGCGGAGAGTCGGCGAGCTTGCGGCGCAGGACGGCGATTTCCTGCTCGAGATAGGCAACCTGTCCGGCGGGGTCCTCAGACCCTCGCCCGGGCCGGATGCCGCGGTTGATGTCGTCGTCGTGGGCTGCCACGGTCCTCACCTCCTCCAGGGGGAGCTGGACGCTTCCTGACCCTACCTGCGTGGGTGATGATTGAAACCCCTAGATCAAAAAGACTGTGGGGCGTGTCCGATCTTCACCCTTGCGCTTCCCCTCTCGCCAGGGGAATACCCACCCTTCACCGCTTGAAAGCGGGCGGTTGTATCGTCGTGTTCGGCCAACACCCGTCAGGGGTGGCCCGACTTACCGCGCGAAGCAGAAACGGCAGGAGATATGACCGTGCAGCACGAGGCCCCGGCGACGGGCGCCGAGGAGGCGCTGGAAGTCTGGATCGATCAGGACCTGTGCACCGGGGACGGGATCTGCGTGCAGTACGCCCCCGAGGTGTTCGAGCTCGATATCGACGGGCTCGCTTATGTGAAGAGCGCCGACGACGAGCTCCTTCAGGACGCGGGGGCCACGACCCCGGTGCCGCTGCCGCTCCTCCAGGACGTGGTGGACTCCGCGAAGGAGTGCCCGGGCGACTGCATCCACGTGCGCCGGGTCGCGGACCGGGTCGAGGTGTACGGCCCCGACGCGGACTGACGGGTCAGGCGCCGCGCGCGTCGGCCTCGCCTGCGCGGACGAAGGCGCCGCCCTGCCAGCGCCAGCTGACCTGCTCGTTCTCGTCGGGGCAGCAGCGGGGCACGTCGGGCGTCGAGTAGCCGAGCAGTGTGGCGTGCACCACTCCGTCACGGACGGCGAGCTCGGTGACGTTCCGGTGCAGCGCGGGTTCGACGAGCGTGGCCACCACGCGCGCGGGGGCGCCCTTCGCCTTGCCGCGGGTGAGGACGTAGACGCCCTGCGGCGGGTTGCCGGAGCCGGCTTCGCAGTGCGCGACCGCAACGGTCTCCGGGTTTCCGTCCCCGTCGAGGTCGCCGGTGACCCGCTTCGCGACCGTACGGGGTCCTCCCCCGCAGTCCAGGGGGTAGTCGGCCCCGGCGGCCTCGGGCGCCGGGGCGGGCACCGGGGCGGCCGTGGCTCCGGCCGGGCCCGGCTGCAGCAGCCCCGCGAGGGCGACCACCGCGGCCGTCGCGGTGGCGGTGGCCAGCCAGTGGGCCGACCGGGCGTGGGTGTGCGCGAGGTCCGCGAGGTCCGGAGCGGCGGAGTGCTGCACGCGAGACGTCTCCTGAGGGGTGGTGCGGCGGGGTTTCCGGCATCGTGCCACACGTCACACTCCGACGGAACAGCCGGGGTCCGCCACGGGCGGCCGAACGTGAGGACGCCGCCGTCGAGTTCCCACCCGTGGGCGGGAACTCGACGGCGGCGCTGTGTGGATGTCGGGACGTCAGCCCTTGTTGGGGCCTTCGTAGTCCTCGCCGTAGGCGCCCTTGGCGGGACGGCGGCGGCGCATCGGGGGCTCGACCCCGTCCGCGAGGCGGCGGGCGGTGACGAGGAAGCCGGTGTGGCCGATCATGCGGTGATCGGGGCGGACGGCGAGGCCCTCGACGTGCCAGTTGCGGATCATGGACTCCCACGGCTGCGGCTCGGCGTAGCAGCCGAACTCGCGGATGGACTCCACGGTGCGCGCGAGCTGGGTGGTGGTCGCCACGTAGCAGCAGAGGATGCCGCCGGGGACGAGCGCCTTGGAGACGGCCTCCAGGCACTCCCAGGGAGCGAGCATGTCCAGGATGACCCGGTCGACGTCGGTGTCGGAGAGGTTGTCCTGGAGGTCGCCCACGGTCAGCTGCCACGCGGGGTGCGGGCCGCCGAAGTAGCGCTCGACGTTGCCCTTCGCGATCTCGGCGAAGTCCTCGCGGCGCTCGTAGGAGTGCAGCATGCCGCTGTCGCCGATGGCGCGGAGCAGGAAGCTGCTGAGCGAGCCGGAGCCCACACCCGCCTCGACGACGCGGGCGCCGGGGAAGATGTCGGCGAAGGCCAGGATCTGACCCGCGTCCTTCGGGTAGACCACGGCGGCGCCGCGGGGCATGGACAGGACGTAGTCGGGGAGCAGGGGGCGCAGCGCGAGGTAGGCGACGTTTCCGGTGGTACGGACAACGCTGCCCTCGGGGGCGCCGATCAGTTCGTCGTGCGGGAAGGAACCCTTGTGGGTGTGGAAGTTCTTTCCCTCTTCGAGCGTGAACGTGTAGTGACGGCCCTTGGGGTCGGTCAGCTGAACCTGGTCCCCGACCTTGAAGGGCCCGCGTCGGCGGGCGGCACCGGTCGGTTCGGACATGTGAACAAGAGTACCGGGGTTACGAGGACGGTCGTGCCATGGCCTTGACGAAGGCGCGCTCGACGTCGGTGGTGGCGAGGACGCCGTAGATCTCGCCGCTGTCCTCGACGACGAGGTACTCGGTGGCCGGGCTGGCGCGGAGGTGGTCGAGGAGGGGCTGGCCGGTGAGCTCGGCGGGGACCCGCATGCCGTCGGTGATGTCCTGGGCGAGGCTGCTGACGGCGACCCAGGGGCGGCGGTGCTGGGGGACGGCGGCGATGGCGGTCTCCCGGACGATGCCGGTGGGGTCGCCGTTGCCGTCGACGATCACGAGGGCGCGCGCGCCGGCCTCGTTGGCACGGCGGAGGGCCTCCGAGAGGGGCGTCGCGTTCTCGACCGGGATGGCGCGGCGGGTGAGGACGCGGGCGCGGAGTTCGGGGAGGTGCTCGCGGAGCCGGGCCATGCGGAGGCTGTTGCCGGCCCCGGTCCAGATGATGGCGGCGAGGATCGCGGCGAGCAGCGCGTCGGTGACGGTGGTGAAGCCGCTGATGTCGTCCGTGGAGTTGCCGAGGAGGCCGGTGCGGGTGAGCAGGGGCAGGCCGACGAGGACGAGGACGGCCAGGGCACGGCCGACCCAGGCGGCGGCGACGGTGCCGCTCATGGGCTTGCCGGTGATCTTCCAGATGACGGCGCGGAGCATCCGGCCGCCGTCGAGCGGGAGGCCGGGGAGCAGGTTGAAGGCGGCGACGATCAGGTTGGAGATCATCAGGCCGGCGAGCAGGACGCCGGGGACGGTGCCGGGCTCGACGGCGTACAGCGAGAGGTAGAACACGCCGGCGAGGACGAGGGAGAGGAGGGGGCCGACGAAGGCGAGGACGAACTCGCGGCCGGGGGTCTCGGTCTCCTTCTCGATCTCGGAGACGCCGCCGAAGAACTGGAGCTGGATGCGGCGCACCGGGAGCTTGAAGCGGAGCGCGGCGATGGTGTGGGCCAGTTCGTGGACGAGCACGGAGGCGTAGAAGGCGACGGCGAAGAAGAGGGAGACCAGGTAGCGGGCTGCGCCGAGTTCGGGCAGGACCCGTTCGATCTGGTCGCCGAAGACCCAGGTGATGAGGGCGGCGACGAGGAACCAGCTGGGGGCGACGTAGACGGGCACGCCGAAGGGGCGGCCCATGAGGATCCCGCCGCCGGGCTCCTCGGTCCGCTGCGGCTTGGGCTCGTCCTGGTTCACGGGTTCCTTTCGTCGCGTGGTGTGACCCGCGTCGGTGCGTCACGGTTCGATCATGCAGTGCGACGGGGTCCCGGGTCGATGGTATTCCGCGCGATGTCGGTGGCGGGTCGTAGGGTCTTTGTCATGAGTAGGAGCGAGCAGGTGCCGGCGGAACCCCGGGCGCCCATGTCGTTGTCGCCGTCGCGGGCGAGCGATTTCATGCAGTGTCCGCTGCTGTACCGGTTCCGGGTGATCGACCGGCTGCCGGAGAAGCCGAGTGCGGCGGCGACCCGGGGCACGCTGGTGCACGCGGTGCTCGAGCGGCTCTTCGACGATCCGGCGACGGACCGGACGGCGCCGCGGGCGAAGGCGATGGTGCCCGGGCAGTGGGAGCGGCTGCTGGAGTCGAAGCCGGAGCTGGGCGAGCTGTTCGCCGAGGATCCCGACGGGGAGCGGCTCGCGGGCTGGCTGGACGAGGCGGAGCGGCTGGTCGAGCGGTGGTTCACGCTGGAGGACCCGTCGCGGCTGGAGCCGGCCGAGCGCGAGCTGTTCGTGGAGACGGAGCTGGATTCGGGGCTGCGGCTGCGCGGTGTGATCGACCGGATCGACGTGGCGCCCTCGGGTGACGTGCGGATCGTGGACTACAAGACGGGGAAGGCGCCGCGGCCCGAGTACCGCGACGGGGCCCTGTTCCAGATGACGTTCTACGCCCTGGTGGTTTGGCGGCTGCGGGGGGTGCTGCCGCGCCGGCTCCAGCTGGTCTATCTGGGCAGCGGGGACGTGCTGACGTACGACCCGGTGGAGGCGGACCTGGTGCGGGTGGAGCGGAAGCTGCTCGCGCTGTGGGACGCGATCCGGCTGGCGACCGAGACGGGCGACTGGCGGCCGCGGCCGACGAAGCTGTGCGGCTGGTGCGACCACCAGGCGGTCTGTCCGGAGTTCGGGGGGACTCCCCCGGAGTACCCGCTGAAGATCGTTTCCGCGCGCCCGGCGGAGTCGGGCGAATCCGGTCAGGGCAGAATGGACCCGGCCCCGCCCGCGCCGTGAGCCCTGCCCGCGCCGTGAGCCGGGTCGCCGTCGTGTGTCCGGCCCGCCCCGTGAAGGAGCCCTTGTGACGATCCGCGTCCTCTTGGTGGACGACCAGCCGCTGCTGCGCACCGGCTTCCGGATGATTCTGGAGGCGGAGCAGGACATCGCGGTGGTGGGTGAGGCCGGGGACGGTCTCCAGGCGCAGGAGCAGGTGCGCGCGCTCCAGCCCGACGTGGTGCTGATGGACATCCGCATGCCGCGGATGGACGGGGTGGAGGCGACCCGGCAGATCACGGGGCCCGGCCGGGACGGTCCGGCGAAGGTGCTGGTGCTGACCACGTTCGATCTGGACGAGTACGTGGTGGAGGCGCTGCGGGCGGGGGCGAGCGGCTTCCTCCTGAAGGACGCCCCGGCGAACGAGCTGGTGCAGGCGATCCGGGTGGTGGCGGCGGGCGAGGCGATGCTAGCGCCGTCGATCACGCGTCGGCTGCTCGACAAGTACTCGGCGCACCTGCCCACGGGCGAGGAGCGGATGCCGGAGACGCTGAGCACCCTGACGGACCGTGAGGTCGAGGTGCTGAAGCTGGTGTCGCGGGGGCTGTCGAACGCGGAGATCGCGGCGGACCTGTTCGTCAGCGAGACCACGGTCAAGACGCACGTGGGCCATGTGCTGACCAAGCTGGGGCTGCGCGACCGGGTGCAGGCGGCGGTGTACGCGTACGAGAGCGGTCTGGTGCGGCCGGGCGGCGGCCAGTAGCCGGAGCGGCGGTCGAAGACGCGGGAAGGGCCCGGCGCGCGGCATGCGCGCCGGGCCCTTCCCTGGTCCAGGGCCGTGGCCCGGGGGCCCGTCGGCCCTTGCCCTGGCGTACGGCCGGGGCCGGGGCCTTCGTCAGCCCTTTCGGATCTCCCAGAAGCGGAAGACGGTGGAGGCGTCGAGGGTCCACTCGAGGCCGGTGATCTCGTCGCGGGTGACGGCGTACTGCTTGCCCTGCCAGAGCGGGAGCAGCGGGAGTTCCTCGGCGACGAGGTCCTGGAGCTGCCCGTACTCGTCGCCGGTCCCGGCGCGGTCGGTGATGGCGGCGGTCTCCGGGAGGAGGCGGCCGGTGATGGTGCTGTTCTCGTAGTGGTTGCCGAGGACGTTGCCCTCGCCGAAGAAGGGCGAGGTGAAGTTGTCGGCGTCGGGGTAGTCGGGGACCCAGCCCTTGACGTAGACCCCGTACTTGCCGGCCGCGATGTCCTTCTCGTACTGGTCGTAGGCGACGGACTTGACGTCGGCCTCGAAGAGGCCGCTCTCGTTGAGCTGGCCCGCGATGGCCTTCAGCTCCTGGTCGGTGGCGGGGCCGTAACGGCTCGGGGTGGACCAGAGGGTGAGCTTCACCTTGTCGGTGATGCCGGCGGAGCGCAGGGCCTTCTTGGCCTTCGCCGCGTCGGGGGTGCCGTAGGTGTCGTAGAAGGCGGTGTTGTGGCCGGCGATGCCGGCGGGGACGATCGAGTAGAGCGGCGTGGCCGTCGACTTGTAGACGTGCTCGACGAGGGCCTCGCGGTCGACGAGGTGGGCGATGGCCTGGCGGACGCCGAGCTTGCCGACGACCGGGTCCTTCATGTTGAAGACCAGGTGCTGGACCTCGGCGCTGCTGCCCTGGATGACCTCGATGCCCTTGTCGTCCGTGGTCTCGGAGGTTTCGAGGGCGGCGATGTCGTCGGCGGAGAGGCCTCGGTAGGCGATGTCCACCTCGCCGTCGCCGAGGGCCTTGGCGAGGGCGGCGCGGTCGCCGCGGTACAGCTTGAGGGTGATCGCGCTGTTCTTGGGCCGGGCGAGGCCGCGGTAGCCGGAGTTGGCGGAGAAGGTGGCCGTGGTCTCGCTGAGGGAGTCCAGCTTGTACGGGCCGGAGCCGGTGGCCTTGCCGTCGGTGCGCAGCGCGTCCGCGGGGTACTCCCGGTGGTCGACGATGGAGCCGGCGCCGGAGGCGATCTTGCTGGGGAAGGTGGCGTCCGGGACCTTGAGGTGGAAGACGACGGTCCGCTCGTCCGGGGTCTCGATGGTGTCGATGGTGGAGAGCAGCGGCGCCGGGCCGGAGGGGTCGGCGATCCTGAGGGCCCGCTCGAAGGAGAACTTGACGTCCTCCGAGGTGAGCTTGTTGCCGTTCGAGAAGGTCAGGCCGTCCCGCAGGGTGCAGGTGTAGGTCTTGCTGCCCCCGGAGAAGCCGCACTTGTCTGCGGCCTCCGGCTCGGGCTCGAAGCCGCCCTTGGGGAAGGCCAGCAGCGACTGGAAGACGTTGTTGAACAGCAGCCAGGAGCCGGGGTCGTAGCCGGCGGCCGGGTCGGTGGCCAGGATCTCGTCGGACATGCCGACGCGCACGCCGCTCCCGGAGCCGGCGGAGCCGCCCTGCTCGGTGCCGCAGCCGCTGAGGAGCGCGGCGGACAGGCCCGCGGCGAGCGGGGCCGTCAGCCACTTGTTGTGTGCCTTCACAGAACGTGCCTCTTGATCTCTATGTCAGACCGGCCGCGCCCTGGTGCGCGGCCGGAACCACCGATCCGGACGAGGGGTTAGGCGGTGCCGCGGCCCAGTTCCCAGAGCAGCAGGTCGGAGGAGGTGTTGAGGGCGTACTCGACCCCGTTGAGGTCGTCGCGCGCGGCGACGTACTGCTTGCCCTGCCACAGCGGCAGGACGGGCACGTCCTGGGCGACGATCTTCTGGATCTGCGCGTAGACGGGCGCCGCGGCGGTGCGGTCGGCCAGGCGGCGCGAGCGCGGGATGAGCTGGTCGCGGACGACCTTGTTCACGTAGGGGGTGTTGAGGAAGTTGTCGCTGTCGAGGAAGGGCGCGACGTAGTTGTCGGGGTCCGGGAAGTCCGGGAACCAGCCGAGCCCGTAGACGGCGTAGTCGCCGCGCTTCTGGGCGGTGCGGAACTTCGACCACTCGGAGCCCTGGACGGTGGCGTCGAAGAGTTCCGAGGCGACGAGCTGCTTCTTGATCGCCTCGAACTCCTGGGCGGTCTCGGCGCCGTAGTGGTCGGTGGTGTAGTTCAGGGTCACCTTGACCGGGGTCTTGACGCCCGCGTCCTTGAGGAGCTTGCGGGCGCGGCCGGGGTCGGGCTCGCCGTACTCGTCGAAGAACGGGGTGGCGTGGCCGGTGATACTGGAGGGGATCAGCGAGTAGAGCGGCTCGGCCGTGGGGCCGTAGACGAGGCTGACCAGGGCGCCGCGGTCGACGACGGACGCCATGGCCTGGCGGACGGCCTTCTCCTGGACGGAGGGGGCGTTCGTGTTGAAGCCGAGGTAGCGGATCTCGAGGCCGGGGACCTCGGTGACCTCGATGCCGTCCTTGGGCGTCTCGGTGAGGTCCTTGATCTGCTTCTGCGACAGGGAGCGGGCCATCATGTCGATGTCGTCGCTCTCCAGGGCCGCGCCCATGGCGCCGGCGTCGGCGTAGGGGCGCAGTTCGACCTTGTCGTTGCGCAGGGTGATGTCGCCCTTGTAGGCCGGGTTCCTGGTGAAGACGAAGCGGGTGGCCTTCTCGCCGTCGCGCTCGACCTTCATGGTGTACGGCCCCGAGCCGTCGACGTCGAAGCCGTCGCGGAGCTTGTCGGCGGCGTACTTGTCCTTGCTGAGGATGCCGGCGACGGGGGTGGAGAGCTTGTACGGGAAGGTCGCGTCCGGGCTCTTGAGGTGGAAGACGACGCCGTCGGTGCCCTGGGTCTCGACGGTGTCGATGTTCGCGAGGAGGGCGGCCGTTCCGTTGTCCGACTTGATCTTCAGGACGCGTTCGATGGAGTACTTGACGTCCTCGGCGGTGACGGGGGTGCCGTCCGCGAAGGTGAGGCCGGGGCGGAGCTTGCAGCGGTAGCTCTCGCTGGCCTTGTCGGAGAAGCCGCAGCTCTCGGCCGCCTCGGGGACGGGCTCGCCGCCGCCGCGGGGCGTGTGCATCAGGGTCTGGACGGTCTGCCGCAGGATGTTCCAGGCGCCGGTGTCGTAGGCGTAGGCCGGGTCGAGCGGGGCGGGGGCGTCCTCGGTGGCGATGAACTGGTCCGTGGTGCCGACGACGATGGCCGCGTCGCCGCTCTCCCCCGCTCCACAGGCGGCGAGCAGCGGGGCGAGCAGTCCGGCCACGGCCGGCAGCACCAGGGTCTTGCGGTTCATCAGGGACGATCTCCTCATCCGGCACTGGGATACAGCGGTCAGTGGGAACTCCGCCGCCGGCCGCCCGGTCGGGGCGGGAGCGATCGGGCCGGGTGTTGCGATCGGTCCTGTGCTCACGGCGGCTCGGGTGTGCGCCGGTGCACGCGGTTATACGGCGAAGTACTCGCGAAAGATTAGTGGGCGGCGCCGCTATTGCCGGACCGCGGAAGGCGACGGGAGCTGCCGCACCGTGATCATGAATACGGCCTTCTCGATAGTCATGCGCCATCCCGATGGGGACGCGTTGCGCGAATCGGGACACATGAGGGCAACGGAACGCACCCATTTCGGACAGGAAGCGCCGACGGGCCACCCACCGGCAGGCACTCTGCGTGACGAAGGTCACGAGAATGCCGCCTCGGTGAATGGCCCGTCGGATTCCCTCGCGGGAAAGCGCATTAGGTCCGGGGGGAGCTCAGATAAAGCTCAGATTCCGGAGATCAAGGTGCGCAGGAAAGGCACGTCGACCTCTTCGAGGGAGCGCACGACGACCCGCCCGGGAGAGGCCGCGATCGGCGCGACCGAGGGCACCGCGACGACCCGGCAGCCGGCGGCCTCCGCGGCCGCCACACCGGTCGAGGTGTCCTCGATGACGGCGCACAGAGCCGGGTCGGCCCCGACCCCGCGGGCGGCCGTCAGGTACGGCTCGGGGTGCGGCTTGGTGCGCACGACCTCGTCGCCGGCGACGGTCAGGCTGAAGCGGTCGCGGCCGAGCGAGGCGAGGACCCGGTCGATGATCCGCCGGTGCGAGGCGGAGACCAGGGCGGTCGGGATGGAGTGCCTGGCCAGCTCGGCGAGCAGCCGCTCGGCGCCCGGCATCAGCGGGACGCCCCGGGCGATGCGCTGCTCGAACTTCTCGTTGAGCAGCACGGTGAGCTCGTCGAGGGTGATGTCCGCCCCGGTGGACTCGATGAGGTAGCCCGCGCTGCGGGTCATCGGACCGCCGACCACCACGTCCCGCCATGCCTCGTCCAGCCGGTGCCCGAGGTCGGCGAAGGCCTCCACCTCCGCGTCCCACCAGAACCCCTCCGTGTCGACGAGGGTCCCGTCCATGTCGAGGAAGACCGCCTGCAGGGCGGAGCTGCCGTTCGTACGGAACAGGGACGCGGGGACCGTACTGGTCATCGGCACACCTCCACGAAGGGACGAGAAGGCCGGCCCCCTCCCCGGTACGGGGAGGAAGACCGGCCTGCACTGGACCGACAAGTGTACGTCCGGATCACCGCGGGTGCGGGGATTTGCGTCACGCGTCCGCGAGGGCGGTCACCGTGCGTTGAAGTACTTCGCCTCGGGGTGGTGGATCACGATGGCGTCGGTGGACTGCTCGGGGTGGAGCTGGAACTCCTCCGACAGGTGGACGCCGATCCGCTCCGGGCGCAGCAGGTCCGCGATCTTCGCGCGGTCCTCCAGGTCGGGGCAGGCGCCGTAGCCGAGGGAGAAGCGCGCGCCGCGGTACTTGAGGTCGAACATGGACTGGACGTCCGCCGGGTCCTCGCCCGCGAAGCCGAGCTCGGCGCGGACGCGGGCGTGCCAGTACTCGGCGAGGGCCTCGGCCAGCTGGACGGAGAGGCCGTGCAGCTCCAGGTAGTCGCGGTAGGAGTCGGACGCGAACAGCTTGGCCGTGGCCTCGCCGATCCGCGAGCCGACGGTGACGACCTGGAGGCCGACGACGTCGGTCTCGCCGGACTCCTCCGGACGGAAGAAGTCCGCGAGGCACAGGCGGCGGCCCCGGCGCTGACGGGGGAAGGAGAAGCGGGTCCGCTCGTTGCCCGCCTCGTCCAGGATGATCAGGTCGTCGCCCTTGGAGACGCAGGGGAAGTAGCCGTGGACGACGGCCGCCTCCAGCAGGTTCTCGGTGTGGAGGCGCTCCAGCCAGCCCCGCAGCCGCGGCCTGCCCTCGGTCTCCACCAGCTCCTCGTACGCCGGCCCGTCGCCGGCGCGGTTCTGCTTGAGGCCCCACTGGCCCTTGAAGAGGGCGCCCTCGTCGAGCCAGGAGGCGTAGTCCTTCAGCGGGATGCCCTTGACCACCCGGGTGCCCCAGAACGGCGGGGTCGGCACCGGGTTGTCGGTGGCCACGTCGGAGCGGCCGCCGGGCTCCGGCTCCTCGACCTGGAGCGCGGCGGTGGCCGGCTTGGCGACACGGCGCTGCTTCAGCTCGGGGAGCGTGGCGCCGGGGACGCCCCGCTTGACGGAGATGAGGGCGTCCATGAGGCGCAGGCCCTCGAAGGCGTCGCGGGCGTAGCGGACCTCGCCCTGGTAGATCTCGTGGAGGTCCTGCTCGACGTACGCCCGGGTGAGGGCGGCGCCGCCGAGGATCACGGGGTACTTGGCGGCCAGCTCGCGCTGGTTCAGCTCCTCCAGGTTCTCCTTCATGATGACCGTGGACTTCACGAGGAGGCCGGACATGCCGATGACGTCGGCGGAGTGCTCCTCGGCGGCTTCGAGGATCGCGGAGACCGGCTGCTTGATGCCGATGTTGACGACGTTGTAGCCGTTGTTGGAGAGGATGATGTCGACGAGGTTCTTGCCGATGTCGTGGACGTCGCCGCGGACGGTGGCGAGGACGATCGTCCCCTTGCCCTCGGCCTCGGACTTCTCCATGTGGGGTTCGAGGTGCGCGACCGCGGTCTTCATGACCTCGGCGGACTGGAGCACGAAGGGGAGCTGCATCTGGCCGGAGCCGAAGAGCTCGCCGACCGTCTTCATGCCGTCGAGGAGGGTCTCGTTGACGATGTCGAGGGCGGCCCGGGTCGTCAGGGCCTCGTCGAGGTCGGCCTCCAGGCCGTTCTTCTCGCCGTCGACGATGCGGCGCTTGAGGCGCTCGTCCAGGGGCAGGGCGAGGAGTTCCTCGGTCTTGCCTGCCTTCATCGACTTGGTGTCGACGCCCTCGAAGAGGGCCATCAGCTTCTGCAGCGGGTCGTAGCCCTCGGAGCGGCGGTCGTGGATCAGGTCGAGGGCGGTGGTGACCTGTTCGTCGTCGAAGCGGGCGATCGGCAGGATCTTCGACGCGTGGACGATCGCCGAGTCGAGGCCCGCCTTGACGCACTCGTCGAGGAAGACCGAGTTCAGGAGGATGCGGGCGGCCGGGTTGAGGCCGAACGAGATGTTCGACAGACCCAGGGTCGTCTGGACCTCCGGTCGGCGGCGCTTCAGCTCGCGGATCGCCTCGATGGTGGCGATGCCGTCCTTGCGGGACTCCTCCTGGCCGGTGCAGATGGTGAAGGTCAGGGTGTCGATGAGGATGTCCGACTCGCGGATGCCCCAGTTGCCGGTCAGGTCGTCGATGAGCCGCTCGGCGATCGCGACCTTGTGTTCGGCGGTGCGGGCCTGCCCCTCCTCGTCGATGGTGAGGGCGATCAGCGCGGCGCCGTGCTCCTGGGCCAGGCGGGTGACCTTGGCGAAGCGGGACTCGGGGCCGTCGCCGTCCTCGTAGTTGACGGAGTTGATGACCGCGCGGCCGCCGAGCTTCTCCAGGCCGGCGCGCAGGACGTCGACCTCGGTGGAGTCGAGGACGATCGGCAGGGTGGAGGCGGTCGCGAAGCGGCCGGCGAGTTCCCGCATGTCGGCGACGCCGTCGCGGCCCACGTAGTCGACGCACAGGTCGAGCATGTGCGCGCCCTCGCGGATCTGGTCGCGGGCCATCTCCACGCAGTCGTCCCAGCGGGCCTCCAGCATGGCCTCGCGGAACTTCTTGGAACCGTTGGCGTTGGTGCGCTCGCCGATCGCCATGTAGGAGGTGTCCTGGCGGAACGGCACGGTCTGGTAGAGCGAGGCGGCGCCGGGCTCGGGCTGCGGGGCGCGCTCGGGGGGCGTGAGGCCCTGGACCCGCTCGACGACCTGGCGCAGGTGCTCGGGCGTGGAGCCGCAGCAGCCGCCGACCAGCGAGAGGCCGTAGTCGCGGACGAAGCTCTCCTGCGCGTCGGCCATCTCGGGCGCCGTCAGCGGGAAGTAGGCGCCGTCCTTGGTCAGGATGGGCAGGCCGGCGTTCGGCATGCACATCAGCGGCGTGCGCGAGTGACGGGCGAGGTAGCGGAGGTGCTCGTTCATCTCGGCCGGGCCCGTCGAGCAGTTCAGGCCGATCATGTCGATGCCGAGCGGCTCCAGGGCGGTGAGCGCGGCGCCGATCTCCGAGCCGAGCAGCATGACGCCGGTGGTCTCGAAGGCGAGCGAACAGATCAGGGGCACGTCCACGCCGAGCGCGGCCATGGCGCGGCGGGCGCCGATCAGGCTCGCCTTGGTCTGCAGCAGGTCCTGGGTCGTCTCCACGATCAGGGCGTCGGAGCCACCGGCCAGCAGGCCCTCGGCGTTCTGCTGGTAGCCGTCCCGGAGCACGTCGTACGTGGTGTGGCCGAGCGACGGCAGCTTGGTGCCGGGCCCGATGGAGCCGAGGACCCAGCGCTGCCGGCCGTCCCGGGCGCCGAACTCGTCGGCGACCTCGCGGGCGATGCGGGCGCCCGCCTCGGAGAGCTCGAAGATGCGGTCCGCGATCTCGTACTCGCCCGCCGCGGAGTGGTTGGAGCCGAACGTGTTCGTCTCGACGCAGTCGACGCCGACCTCGAAGTACGCCTCGTGGACCGAGCGGACGATGTCGGGGCGCGTGACGTTCAGGATCTCGTTGCAGCCTTCGAGGTCCTGGAAGTCCTCGAGGGTGGGGTCCTGGGCCTGGAGCATGGTGCCCATGGCTCCGTCGGCGACGACGACCCGGTTCGCGAGCGCCTCGCGAAGGGCTGCGACACGGGTCCGGCTGTCAGCGGAAGGGGTCGGCAACGAGGCCATGGATGAGCTCCCTGGGATGCGACGGCTGTCGGCTTTGCGCCCTCGGTGGAGGGGGCACGTGGCCAGCGTAACCGTGCTCGGCCCGGGGTGGACACGGCGTCCCACGGGGCGGACGGCATCCTGTGTGCGGGGACTCCCGGTCCGGCCCGTTCTTGACCGACACTGTCAGGTGACGCACAAGGTCGGCATCGACCGATAGTGTTCAGCATTGTCGAACAACGTGAGAGGGATAAGGGGCCGGGCGATGGCGAAGAACATCCAGTCGCTTGAACGGGCGGCAGCCATGCTGCGACTGCTCGCGGGCGGCGAGCGCCGGCTCGGACTGTCCGACATCGCGTCCTCACTGGGACTGGCCAAGGGCACCGCGCACGGCATCCTGCGCACCCTCCAGGCGGAGGGCTTCGTGGAGCAGGAGGCGACCTCCGGCCGCTACCAGCTGGGCGCGGAGCTGCTGCGGCTCGGCAACAGCTATCTGGACGTGCACGAGCTGCGGGCGCGCGCCCTGGTCTGGACGGACGACCTGGCGCGGTCCAGCGGCGAGAGCGTGCACCTGGGGGTGCTGCACCAGCGCGGCGTGCTGATCGTGCACCACGTCTTCCGGCCGGACGACAGCCGGCAGGTGCTGGAGGTCGGGGCCATGCAACCGCTGCACTCCACGGCGCTCGGCAAGGTCATCTCGGCGTACGACCCGGTGGCGCACAGCGAGGCCCTCGAGGTCGAGCGGGAGGCGTTCACGCCCCGGACGACCACGGAGCCCGGGGAGTTCGAGGCGCTGCTCGACCTGGTGCGGGCCCGCGGGTGGGCGGCGGACGCGGAGGAGACCTGGGAGGGCGTCGCGTCGGTGGCGGCGCCGATCCACGACCGGCGGCGGATGCCGGTGGGCGCGGTGGCCGTGACGGGCGCCGTGGAGCGGCTCTGCCCGGACGGCGAGCTGCGCCCGGAGCTGGTGGCGGCGGTGCGGGACTGCGCCCGCGCGGTGTCCAGGGACCTGGGGGCGGGCCGCTTCTGACACGCCGGGGAGGTACGCCTTCCAGCGGCCTCCGGGCACGACCGAACCCGTCGGTAACGATCGCGTTATCGGCGGGTTTTTCGCGCCCCGGACCCTTGACGCGCTGTTCACCCGGGGGCAAAACTTCCGTTCACCGGTCGGCATTGCCGAACACCTAACGGCAATACGCGCTAGAGTGTGGCAGTGCCAAGGGCCGGTAACGCCCTCAACACGAGGGCGCGGACCACCGGAGGGACCCGGGGTTCGCCTTCCCCTGGACGAAGGACAAAGGAGTCGCGGGTGTCCAGCTCCGACATCTTCCTCGGCGAGACCATCGGTACCGCCGTACTCATTCTGCTCGGCGGCGGTGTGTGCGCCGCCGTGACGCTCAAGGGCTCCAAGGCCCGCAACGCGGGCTGGCTCGCGATCACCTTCGGGTGGGGCTTCGCCGTCATGACGGCCGTCTACATGACCGCTTCCCTCTCGGGCGCCCATCTGAACCCCGCCGTCACGGTCGGAATCGCGATCAAGGACGGCGAGTGGGGCGACGTGCCCGTCTACATCGCGGGCCAGATGCTCGGCGCGATGATCGGGGCGGTGCTGGTCTGGGTGGCCTACTACGGCCAGTTCCAGGCGCACCTCGCCGACCCGGAGGCCTCGGGCAAGAAGCCGATCGAGGGCCCCGGCCCGGTGCTCGGCGTCTTCTCCACCGGCCCCGAGATCCGGAACACCTGGCAGAACCTGGCCACCGAGATCATCGGCACCGTCGTGCTCGTCCTGGCCGTGCTCACCCAGGGCCTCAACGACAGCGGCAAGGGTCTCGGCGTCATAGGCGCCCTGATCACCGCGTTCGTCGTGGTCTCCATCGGCCTCTCGCTCGGCGGCCCGACCGGCTACGCGATCAACCCGGCCCGTGACCTCGGCCCGCGCATCGTGCACGCCCTGCTCCCGCTGCCGCACAAGGGCACCTCCGACTGGAGCTACGCCTGGATCCCGGTGGCCGGTCCGCTGATCGGTGGCGCCATCGCCGCGGGTATCTACAACATCGCGTTCGCCTGAGCCGTCCTTCTTCCAGACCCCCCTTGGAGCACACCGTGACCGACGCACACACCTCCGGCCCGTTCATCGCGGCCATCGATCAGGGCACCACCTCCTCGCGCTGCATCGTCTTCGACAAGGACGGCCGGATCGTCTCGGTCGACCAGAAGGAGCACGAGCAGATCTTCCCGAAGCCGGGCTGGGTGGAGCACGACGCCGCCGAGATCTGGGCCAACGTCCAGGAGGTCGTCGCCGGCGCCCTGACGAAGGGCGGCATCGCCGCCACCGACGTCAAGGCCATCGGCATCACCAACCAGCGCGAGACCACGCTGCTCTGGGACAGGAACACCGGCGAGCCCGTCCACAACGCCCTCGTCTGGCAGGACACCCGCACCGACTCGCTCTGCAAGGAGCTCGGCCGCAACGTCGGCCAGGACCGCTTCCGCCGTGAGACCGGCCTGCCGCTTGCGAGCTACTTCGCCGGCCCGAAGATCCGCTGGATGCTCGACAACGTCGAGGGGCTGCGCGAGCGCGCCGAGGCCGGCGACATCCTCTTCGGCACCATGGACTCGTGGGTCATCTGGAACCTCACGGGTGGCACCGACGGCGGCGTGCACGTCACCGACGTCACCAACGCCTCGCGCACCATGCTGATGAACCTGCACACCCTGGCCTGGGACGAGAAGATCGCGGAGTCGATGGGGGTCCCCCTCAACGTCCTCCCCGAGATCCGGTCCTCCGCCGAGGTCTACGGCCACGTCAAGGACGGCGCCCTCGCCGGTGTCCCGGTCGCCTCGGCGCTCGGCGACCAGCAGGCCGCCCTGTTCGGCCAGACCTGCTTCGCCGAGGGCGAGGCCAAGTCCACGTACGGCACCGGCACCTTCATGCTGATGAACACCGGCGACAAGATCATCAACTCCTACAGCGGCCTGCTGACCACGGTCGGCTACCAGATCGGCGACCAGAAGCCGGTCTACGCCCTGGAGGGCTCGATCGCCGTCACCGGTTCGCTGGTGCAGTGGATGCGCGACCAGATGGGCCTCATCAAGTCCGCCGCCGAGATCGAGACCCTCGCGTCCTCGGTCGAGGACAACGGCGGCGCCTACTTCGTGCCGGCCTTCTCCGGCCTGTTCGCCCCGTACTGGCGCTCCGACGCCCGCGGCGTGATCGCCGGCCTCACCCGGTACGTCACCAAGGCGCACATCGCCCGCGCCGTCCTGGAGGCCACCGCCTGGCAGACCCGCGAGATCACCGACGCCATGACGAAGGACTCCGGCGTCGAGCTGACCGCGCTGAAGGTCGACGGCGGCATGACCTCCAACAACCTGCTGATGCAGACCCTCTCGGACTTCCTGGACGCGCCCGTCGTGCGCCCGATGGTCGCCGAGACCACCTGCCTCGGCGCCGCCTACGCCGCCGGCCTGGCCGTCGGCTTCTGGCCGGACACCGACGCGCTGCGCGCCAACTGGCGCCGGGCGGCGGAATGGACCCCTCGCATGGACGCCGACAAGCGTGACAGCGAGTACAAGAGCTGGCTCAAGGCCGTCGAGCGGACCATGGGCTGGATCGAGGACGAGGAGTAATTCGACATGACCACCCTGCAGAGCGTCCCTGCCCTCGGGACGCACCCGGCGTCCGGCTCCCTGCCGAGCCGCGCCGAGACCCGGGAACAGCTTTCCAAGGCGACGTACGACCTCCTGGTGATCGGCGGCGGCATCCTGGGCATCTCCACCGCCTGGCACGCCGCGCAGTCGGGCCTGCGGGTGGCCCTGGTGGACGCCGGCGACTTCGCCGGCGCCACCTCCTCCGCCTCCTCCAAGCTCCTCCACGGCGGTCTGCGCTACCTGCAGACCGGCGCGGTGAAGCTGGTCGCGGAGAACCACTTCGAGCGGCGTGCGGTCTCCCGCCAGGTGGCACCGCACCTCGCCAACCCCCTCACCTTCTACCTGCCCGTCTACAAGGGCGGCCCGCACGGCGCGGCCAAGCTCGGAGCCGGCGTCTTCGCCTACTCCGCCCTGTCGGCCTTCGGCGACGGCGTCGGGCACCTGCTCTCCCCCGCCAAGGCCGCGCAGGACGTGCCGGAGCTGCGGACGGACAACCTGAAGGCCGTGGCCGTCTACGGCGACGACCAGATGAACGACGCCCGCATGGCCCTGATGACGGTCCGCGCGGCGGTCGACGCCGGCGCCACCGTCCTCAACCACGCCGAGGTCACCGGACTGCGCTTCACCCGCGGCCGGGTCACCGGCGCCGAGCTCAAGGACCGCACCAGCGGCGACGAGTTCGGCGTCACCGCCCGCCTGGTGCTCAACGCGACCGGCCCCTGGGTCGACCACCTGCGCAGGATGGAGGACCCGAACGCGGCCCCCTCCATCCGTCTCTCCAAGGGCGCGCACCTGGTCCTCAAGCGGACCTCGCCGTGGAAGGCGGCGCTCGCCACCCCGATCGACAAGTACCGCATCACCTTCGCCCTCCCCTGGGAGGACATGCTCCTCCTCGGCACCACCGACGAGGAGTACGAGGGCGACCCCGGCCAGGTCGAGGTCACCGAGAAGGACACCGCCCAGATCCTGGACGAGGCCGCCTTCTCCATCCGTGACCAGCAGCTGTCGCGGGACCTCATCACCTACGCCTTCGCCGGTCTCCGGGTGCTCCCCGGCGGCCCCGGCGACACCTCCAAGGCCAAGCGCGAGACGGTCGTCACCGAGGGCCGCGGCGGCATGCTGTCGGTGGCCGGCGGCAAGTGGACGACCTTCCGCCACATCGGCCGTACGGTCATGAAGAAGCTGGAGCAGCTCCCCGGCCACCCGCTCGGCGAGGACTACGAGCCGGTCTCGACGCTGCCGAAGCGGCTGCCGCTGCCCGGCATAGCCAACCCGAACGCGGTCGCGCACCGGCTGCTCGTCGACGGCCCGGCGCCCGGCCCCCGGATGGCCGCCGACACCGCCAAGCACCTGGCGACGCACTACGGTTCGCTCTCCTTCGAGATCGCCCGCATGGCGAACGAGAACCCCGAGCTGGCCCGCCGGATCCACCCGGACGCGCCGGAGATCTGGGCGCAGGTCGCCTACGCCCGCGACCACGAGTGGGCCGAGACGGCGGACGACGTGCTGCGCCGCCGCACCACGCTGACGATCCGCGGTCTCGCGACGGACGAGATCCGTGCCGGCGTCGATTCGATGCTGCGCAAGTAACCGGCGTACGGCCAGGGGCGGTTCCTCTCCGAGGGGCCGCCCCTGCCGCGTGCCACGCGCCGTCCACACGGCCGCAACACTCGGCGCGCAGAGTGGACGCATGAAGTTTCAGGTGCTGTCGATCGTCCACCACTCCCCGCACCCGCTCACCGGAGAGATCCTCTCCGCCGCCGACCGGTTGGAGCAGGTCGTCACGCTCGGCGAGACCGCCGAGCGGCTCGGCTTCGACGCGTACGCGGTGGGAGAGCGGCACGCGGGCCCGTTCCTCTCCTCGGCCCCGACCGTCCTGCTGGCCGCCCTCGCCGCCCGGACCACCCGGATCAGGCTGCTGACCGGCGTCACCGTCGTCGCGGTCCTGGACCCCGTCCGCGTCGCCGAGGACTACGCCACCCTCGACCAGCTCTCCCGGGGCCGGCTCGAACTCGTCGTCGGCAAGGGCGCGGAGGCCGGGCACTTCGACCTCTTCGGGCTGGACGAGGAGCGGCAGTGGGACCTCCAGAGGGAGAAGTACGAGCTGCTCCGCCGGCTCTGGACGGAGGAGGGCGTCGACTGGGAGGGCGAGTTCCGCCCGCCGCTGAAGAACGTCACCACCGTGCCGCGTCCGTACGCCGGCCCGCCGCGGATCTGGCACGGCTCGGCCACCAGCCTGAACTCCCCCGAGCTCGCGGCCGAGCACGGCGACCCGCTGTTCACCGCCAACGCCATCCAGCCCAGGGAGGCGTACGCCAGGCTCATCGCGCACTACCGCGAGAAGTTCGAGGAGCACGGCCACGACCCGGCCCACGCGCGCGTGGCGGCCGGTTCCGGCGGCCTGCTCATCGCCGACACCGCCGAACGGGCGGTCGCCCGCTACAAGGACCTGTACGAGGCGAAGGTGCGGCAGAGCTTCCGCCCGCACCTGGAGGGCAAGGCCGGGTACAACACGCCGTTCCGCACCATCGAGGACGCGATCGCGGGCGGCCCCCAGCTGATCGGCTCGCCCCAGCAGATCATCGACAAGATCCTCGGCTACCACGAGCACTACGGGCACGACCTGCAGTCGGTCACGGTCGACACCTTCGGCCAGTCGACGGCCGAGCAGGCCGAGACGCTCCAGCGCTTCGCGGAGGAGATCGCGCCGGTGGTGCGGAGGGAGGCGCCGAGCACGCTCTGGGAGGAGTGAGCCGGCCGTGTGCGGAGGGGAGTTCCTGGGTAGTCGATCAAGGCCGCACGGGTTTTCGGGGATGTCCGGGGGCTGCGGACGGGCCACCGGAAAGCCGTAAGGTTGCTCCGTACGACAGGAACTTCGAAAAGGAGGCGCTGGGTGATCGAGCTCGAGGGGGTACCCGAGCTGATCGACCCGGTCATGGTGGCCGCGTTCGAAGGCTGGAACGACGCCGGCGACGCCGCCTCCACCGCGGTCGCCCATCTGGACCGGGAATGGAAGGGCGAGGTGTTCGCGGCGCTCGACGCCGAGGACTACTACGACTTCCAGGTCAACCGGCCCACGGTCTTCCTGGACAACGGCGTCCGGAAGATCACCTGGCCGACGACCCGGCTCTCCGTGGTCCGGGTCGGCGGCGACAAGCCCCGCGACCTGGTGCTCGTGCGCGGGATCGAGCCCTCGATGCGCTGGCGCTCCTTCTGCAACGAGCTGCTCGCCTTCGCCCACGAGCTGGGCGTGGAGATGGTGGTGATCCTGGGCGCGCTGCTCGGCGACACCCCGCACACCCGGCCGGTCCCGGTCAGCGGGGTCACCTCCGACCCCGACCTGGCGCGGACGATGGACCTGGAGGAGACCCGGTACGAGGGCCCGACGGGCATCGTCGGCATCCTCCAGGAGGCGTGCACGCACGCGGGCGTGCCGGCGGTGAGCCTGTGGGCCGCGGTGCCGCACTACGTGTCGCAGCCGCCGAACCCCAAGGCGACCCTGGCGCTCCTCAACCGCCTGGAGGACCTGATCGGTCTGCGCATCCCGCTGGGCGAGCTGCCCGAGGACGCGCGGGCCTGGCAGCTGGGCGTGGACCAGCTGGCCGCCGAGGACAGCGAGGTCGCCGAGTACGTGCAGACCCTGGAGGAGGCGCGGGACACGGCGGAGCTGCCGGAGGCCTCGGGCGAGGCGATCGCCCGCGAGTTCGAGCGGTACCTGCGGCGGCGCGAGCCCGGCACCGGGCCGGGCCCCGGCGTGGCGACGGACGGCGGCGACTCCCCGTTCCTGCGGGAGTCCGGCAGCGGCCGGACGCGGCCGCCGAAGCCCGAGCAGCCCGGACCGGAGGCGGTCCCTGGTGCGGAGCAGCCGGATCCCGGACCGGCGCCGGACGCGGAGGCGGCCGGCGGACCGGCGAAGGCGAGGGGCCCCGAAGCGGCCGAGGACCCGGGCGCCGGGCCAGGGCCGTCGGACGGAGGCCCGGGCGCCGAGCCCGACCCGTCGGACGGAGGCCCTCGCGCCGAGCCAGGGCCGTCGGACGGGAGCCCTGGCGCCGAGCCCGAGCCGCCCGCCGGGGGCGCGGGCGGCGACGCGGAGGAGTGACCGGTGCGGGAGGGGTGGCGCGGCCGCCCCTCCCGTACGGCTTTCCGGCCTCGGGCACGCCCGGGCCGGCCGGGGGTCAGACCCGCGGCACGGACACCACGTCGTAGGTGGCGGTGGCCGGGTCGGGGTCCAGGCCGAACCGGGCGTTGGGCAGGTAGATCCGGTCGCCCCAGGCGGCCGCGGTGGTCGGGACGCGGAACCGCTCCGGGTCGGTGATCCGGGCGATGGCGGTGCCGCGCGATCCGGACGCGTCGAGCCGGACCACGTCGATCTGGTCGATCGCCTGCTGGACGACGTACAGGTGGCGGCCGAGGAGCAGCAGGCCGTCGCCGTGCGGGATCTTCAGGCCGCCGAGGTCGACCGTGCGGGCGGTGCCCGTGCGCGGGTCGACGCGCAGGAGCGTGCCGCCGTCCTTGAAGACGTTGACCACGAGCAGCGCCCGGCCGTCGGGGGTGCGCTCGATGCCGTTGGCGGTGAAGTCGCCGCCCTGCGCCCAGTCGCCGCCCAGCGGGACGGTCGTCACCGCGTCGCCGGGTTCGCCGGCGCGGTCGACGTCCAGCCGGTACAGCTGGGGCTGGAAGGAGTCGGTGAACCAGGCGGCGCCGGGGGTCAGGACGACGTCGTTGACCATGGTGGTGTCGGCACCGAGGCCGGTGAAGTGGCGCAGGAGCGCGCCGGAGCGGGCGTCGACGACCCGGATCTCCCGGCTCCAGCCGCCGGAGAGGAAGAGCCGGCGCTCGGCCCGGTCGATCTTGAGCCCGACGGTGCTGTGGCCGTCACCGAGGCCCTGGTGGACGATCCGGCCCTCACCGGTCGCCAGCGAGGCGCGGTGGACGGCGCCGTTGCCGAGCGAGCCGAAGTAGGCGTACGGGCTGTGGCCGATGGCGACGCCCTCCGGCTGGAAGCCCAGCGGGAGCGGGAGCTCGGTCGGCCACCGCCCGCCGGGTGCGGCCGCCTGCGCCGGGCCGGCGGCGAGGGGGCCGGTGAGAGCCGCCGCGCCGAGGGCGACGGCGGCTCCCAGGAATCCTCTGCGTGCGAGGGGATGCTGCACTGAGTGCCCTTTCGTACAAACGGTCTACTGGCACTCACAGCCCATCACAACGCGCTTTCCCCTCGGGGGGCTTGGCCGGATCTCGCGGCTGCGAGGCCGGGATCAGCCGCAGCTGAGGCGGGCCGCCGCCCAGTCCCCGTGGTCGCCGCTCTTGGACCCGTTGGTGTCGGTGATCCGCAGCCTGAGGTGCCGTGCCCCGGTCACGTCGACGTTCACGGGCAGGGTCGCGGAGGCTCCGGTCAGCCGGGGCGAGGTCCACAGGACCCGGCCGTCGGCCTCGACGGAGAAGGCCACGTCCCCGTATCCGTCGATCTCGTCGTCGATGCCGACGTCGGCCGTCAGGGCGGTGCAGCGGCCTCCGAGGTAGACCTCGATGTCGGAGTCGGCGTGGGCGCCGATCCCCTTGGCGTAGGTCTTGCCCGCGAGGGTCAGGGGCCGGCCGTCGGCGGCGCCGGACTCGCCGTTGGAGCGGTCGCGTTCCGGCGGTCCCCAGCCGTTCACGGAGCGCAGCCAGACCAGGTCGCCCGCCCAGGCGTCGCCGCTCGGCGGCGGGGGCATCACGCCGACCGCGAGCCGCTGGGAGGCGGTGCGGTCGGTGCCCGCGGCGCGGTGCCGGGCGGTCGCCGTGAGGGTGGCCTCGCCGGGCTTCGCGTCCGCGGCGGGGGTGACGGCGACCTGGACCCGGCGGGTGGTGCCGGCCGGGACGCGGCCGAGCGGCGCCGCCGGGGTGACCTGCCAGCCGGCCGGGACGTCCAGGGAGACCCGGACGTCGGTGGCGTCCGCGGCGCCGGCCGTGACGTCCACGGCGACGGTGCCGGGGGCGCCGGCCCCGAGCTCCTGGCCGGTGGGTGCGGCCAGGACGGCGGCGGCGCCCGGGACGGCGCCGCCGACCGCGCTGGTCTCGGTCAGCCGCAGCTCGAAGCCGCGGGCGGTGGACAGGGCCGCGGTCTTGACGCGGACCACTCCCCCGCGCTCGTCGCGGTCGTACCACCAGCCCTCGGCGGCCCCGTCGAAGGCGGCACGGGAGGTGAGGCCGGGCAGCCTGCGGCCGTCGAGCCGGACGCTGCCGGGGGCGTCGCCGGTGTGGACGGTGAAGGCGTACGGCCGGGCGGCCGGCTTGCCGGTGTACGAGCCGGTGCTGGGTCCGACGCGGACGGAGACGTCGCCGGGACCCGCGTTCGGGGCGCGGACCTCGGCGCGCTGGGTGGCGTACCGGCCGGTGCGGTGCTCGCGGGTGACGCCGTCGTCCTCGTACAGCTCGAAGGACGAGGTGCCCTTGGGGTAGACGTCCCAGGCGAGCGGGTCGCCGGGGGCGCGGTCGGTGTACGAGCGGATGCCGCCGGGCCACATCGGCACGGCCGCCCCGGCCCGTACGAACAGGGGCAGGGTGTCGAGCGGCGCGCTGTAGTCGTCGAGGGTCACCGGGCCCTGGTGGACGCGCCCGCTCCAGTAGTCGATCCAGGTGCCGGCGGGCAGGTGGATGCCGTCGCGTTCGACGGCGTCCTGGTAGACGGGCGCGACCAGGAAGTCCTCGCCGCTGAGGAACTCGTACTTCGCGGCGTCGCCCGCGGCCTTCGGGTCGTCCGGGTACTCCAGGGCCAGCGGCCGGGCGAGGCCGACGCCGGTCTTCGTGGCCCGGTGGGCGTGGCTGTAGATGTACGGGAGCAGGGCCTCGTGCAGCTTGAGGGAGGCGCGGTTGATCGTGGTGTACGGCTCGCCGTACCGGAAGGGCTGTTTGTCGCTGGCCGCCCAGCCGTCCATGGTCATGGTGACGGGCAGGAACGTCTTCCACTGGAGGTCGCGGGTGTACGTCTTGGCGCTGCCGCCGAAGATGCCGTCGACGTCACCGGTGGTGTAGGCGAGGCCGGACATGGACGCGCCCGCGTAGGTGGGTATCTGCCAGCGGATGTACTCCCAGCTGCCGGACTGGTCGCCGGACCACTGGACGCCGCAGCGCTGGGCGCCCGACCAGCTCTCGGGGGCCCAGGTGAAGCCCCGGGCGTCGCTGTTGGCCTCGATGCCGGCGTGGGCGTCCTTGCAGCCGTCGAGGGCGAACTTGTAGCCCTCGCCGACCCAGGCGACGTCGAGCTTGGCGACCCGCTGGCCGGCCTTGACCTGTTCGCCGAGCCGGTCGATGCCGTCCTCGGTCCACAGGCCCAGCTTCATGCCCCGCTCACCGAGCCCGGCGGAGGCTTCGGCGAGGTTCTCGTAGCCGCAGCCGTAGCCGTCGTTGACGAGCATCCAGCCGTTGGGCATGTCGTGCTCGACGTAGCCGTCGGCGACCTTCAGGGCGTCGAGGGTGTGGCGCTCACCGCGGTTGGCGTTGTGGAGGTAGCAGTCGGCGTCGCCGATCTCCAGGCCGTACACGGGCGGCATGAACGGCTTGCCGGTGAGCCGGGTGTACTGGCCGATGACGTCCTTGGCGGCGTCGCGGCCGGCGCCGGTGAAGTAGTAGGCGTCGAAGCGCCGTTCCTTCGCGGTGGTGGTGACGGGCGCGGTGAAGGCGTACGTGTTGGGGGCGTAGGTGTTGCGGTAGACGCCGTAGCCGGCGGAGGAGAGGTAGAACGGGACGGAGTTGGGGTGGCCGCCGTCGTTCCAGTCGTAGTCGACGCCGACCTCGACGGTCTTGTCGCGGTGGGAGGTGTTGCCGCGGCCGTTCTGCATGCCGGCGCCGTAGAACTGCTCCGTGGCGCCGCGGGCGAGGGTCTGGACGGTGCGGTCCTGGTTCCAGGTGAGGCCCCGGGTCTCGCTCCAGAGGGGGGTGCCGTCGGCCCGGACGGCCGCGAAGCGGAGCGGAGCCTTGTAGGCCCGCAGGGTCACGTCGGCGGTGCCGAGTTCGTACCGGTCGCCGAGGTCGCGCCAGGTGGTGGCCGGCGCCGGGCCCTGGGGCAGGGTGATGTCGGTGCCGGTGGGGTCGGTGAACCTGCCGTCGGGGGCGAGTTCGATGCGGAAGGTGTCGGCGGTGACGAAGGAGACGCGGGCCTCGGCCTGACCGGCGGTCAGCCGGTAGACGGGGCCGTCGGCGGCGAAGCCGGTGACGTCGCCGACGGTGGTGTCGGACGGTTCGGCCGTGGCGGTGGCTCCGGGTCCCGCGAGGGTGGCGACGAACCCGAGGAGTGCACCGACGACTGCAGCTCTCATGCGCATTGATGATTGCATGGGGCCTATTTAGCGCAGATTCGAGCATCGCGACAGGACAAAAAGGAACCGCCCCCGGACTTCCTGAAGAAGTCCAAGAGCGGTTGCCCTTAGGCGAGTTGTACGGATCGCCTGCTACAGGGCGACGCCGAGGAGCGCGTCGACGGCGCGGGAGACGAGTCCGGGGGCGGAGTCGTCGTCGCCGCCCTCGGCCGTCTGGAGCGCGGCCCAGCGGTCCACCGCGGCGAGCGCGGTGGGGGTGTCCAGGTCGTCGGAGAGCGCCTCGCGGAGCTCCTCGACCAGCGCGTCCGCGGGCGTGCCGTCCGGGCGGGACACCGCGGCGCGCCAGCGGCCGAGGCGGTCGACGGCGTCCCGGAGGACCTGGTCGGTCCACTCCCAGTCGTCACGGTAGCGGTGGGACAGGAGCGCGAGCCGGATGGCGGCCGGGTCGACGCCGTCCTTGCGCAGCTTCGAGACGAAGACCAGGTTGCCCCGGGACTTGGACATCTTCTCGCCGTCGAGCGCGACCATGCCGGCGTGGACGTACGCCTTGGCCATCGGGTACTCGCCGGTGAGGGTCTGGGCGTGGGAGGCGCCCATCTCGTGGTGCGGGAAGATCAGGTCGGAACCGCCGCCCTGCACGTCGAAGCCCATGCCGAGGTGGTCGAGGGCGATGGCGACGCACTCGATGTGCCAGCCGGGACGGCCGGCGCCGAGGCCGGCGCCGTCCCAGCTCGGCTCGCCCTCGCGGGCCGCCATCCACAGCATCGGGTCGAGCGGGTTCTTCTTGCCGGGGCGCTCCGGGTCCCCGCCGCGCTCGGCGGACAGGTGGCGCATCAGCTCGGTGCTGTAGTGCGAGACCTCGCCGAAGTGCGGGTCGGCGTCGACGGAGAAGTAGATGTCGCCGTCCAGCTCGTAGGCGGCGCCCGAGTCCCGGAGCCGCTCGACGAGCGGGACGATGCCCGGTATGGCCTCGACGGCGCCGATGTAGTGCTGCGGGGGCAGCATCCGCAGGGCGGTCATGTCCTCGCGGAACAGGGCGGTCTCGCGCTCGGCGAGGCCGACCCAGTCGATGCCGTCGCGGATCGCGCGCTCCAGGAGCGGGTCGTCCACGTCCGTCACGTTCTGGACGTAGTGCACCTGCCGCTTGGTGTCGAGCCACACGCGCTGAACGAGGTCGAACGCGTTGTAGGTCGCCGCGTGACCCATGTGGGTCGCGTCGTACGGCGTGATGCCGCAGACGTAGATACGGGCGACGGGGCCGGGGGCGAGGGTGACTCGTCCGCCGGTCGCGGTGTCGTGGATCCGGAGGTCGCGGCCCTTGCCGGGAAGGGCGGGGACCTCAGAAGCGGGCCAGGCATGCATGACCCGAGCCTAACCGGACAGGTGTTCCGGATACGAACCGGATCCGGGATCTTGACCGATTAGGCGCTCTTGCGGGTGAGGGGCGTGCGTGCATACCCCCTAGGGGTCCCTACGCCCTTCGGCGCCTTGGCCGAAACCTTTCGGCCCGGTTCAGACCGGAGGCCAGGGGATCGCCGGCCACCGGCCCGAGGGCTCCGGGTGCCGCCCGGTCACCCGCAGGGCCTCCACGCGGGCGCGTACGGCCGCCACCTCGGCACCGGTGAGCAGTTCCGCCAGACGGGCGGCGAGCGGCGCTCCCGGAGCCAGGGAACCGGCGAGCCGGTCGAGCACCCCGGCCGCCTCGACGGGCAGTTCCTCGCCCGCCCAGCCCCACAGCAGCGTCCGCAGCTTGTCGTCCACGTGGAAGGTGACGCCGTGGTCGATGCCGTACAGCCGGCCGTCCGGCGCAGGCAGCAGGTGCCCGCCCTTGCGGTCGCCGTTGTTGATGACGGCGTCCAGGACGGCCAGCCGCCGCAGCTCGGGGGTGTCCGCGTGCACCAGCAGGGCGGTGCGGTCCTCGTCCACCTGGGCGGGCCCGACGGCCTTCCAGCCCTCGCCGGCCTCGTCGTCCTCGGTGAGCGCCAGCAGCCGCGCCTCGGGGTCCGCCTCGATCCACAGCTGGACCATGCCCTCCCCGTACGGTCCGTCACGGAGCACGGTCGGCGGGATCAGCCCCCAGCCGGTGGCCTCGGAGAGCTCGTACGCGGCCACCTCGCGCTGCGCGAGGGTGCCGTCGGGGAAGTCCCACAGCGGCTGCTCCCCCGCGACCGGCTTGTAGACGCAGGCCGTCTCACGGCCCCCGTACGCGACGGAGCAGTACAGCACGGCGTTGGACGCCTCGCGGACCCGGCCGCGCACGGTCAGCTCACCGCGGGCGAGCAGTTCGGCGTCCTGCGGGGTCGAAGGGCTGCTGCTCATGCGCCGCGGCGGTATCCGTTCTGGCGCGGGCAGACGTGCCCCTCGGGGTCGAGCGGCAGACTGCACAGCGGGCACGGCGGCCGGCCGGCGTTGACGACGTCGAGGGCCCGCTTGGCGAAGGCCCGGGCCTGGGCCCCGCTGAGGCGGACCCGGAGCATCGGCGGGCCGTTCTCCTCGTCCTGGAGCAGCCGCTCCTCCGCCTCGGCGAGGTCCTCCTCGGAGTCCACGTCGAGCTCCACGAGGGCCTGCGCCTCGACGATCATGCGCTGCTCCTCGCCGTCCCAGGCGAGCGCCATGGTGCCGACCCGGAACTCCTCCTCGACGGGCGCGTCGAGCGGCGCGGTGTCCGTGATCTCGGCCGGGGCGACGGCGGGGACCGGGGCGTTGCCCCCGGTGCGGCGCACGACCTCGTCGAGGAGTTCGTCGATGCGCTCGGCGAGCGCGGCGACCTGCGTCTTCTCCAGGGCGACGCTGGTGACCCGGCCGGCCGCGGACGCCTGGAGGAAGAAGGTGCGGCGGCCAGGCAGCCCGACCGTGCCGGCCACGAAACGCTCCGGTGGGTCGTAGAGGAACACCTGACGGGACACGTTCCCGACTCCCTTGCGTCTCGACGGTCGTACTACAGCGGCGCGTCCACCCTACTGCGCAAGGGGATCACGGTGCGCCCGCACCACCACCGACCTCCGCCGCCCCACTGCTGTCGGGGTGGTCGCGGGGCGCGAGGCCGGCGAAGTCACCGGTGTCGCCGAGGCGGAGGAGGAAGGGACGCAGGCGCGTGTAGCGGATGACGGTGACCGAGCAGGGGTCGACGTGGACGCGCTGGAACAGGTCGAGGTGGAGGCCGAGGGCGTCGGCCACGATCGACTTCACGATGTCCCCGTGGGAGCACATGAGGTACGTGGCGTCCTCGCCGTGCTCGGCCTCGACGCGGGCGTTCCAGTCGTGCACGGCCTCGACGGCGCGGTTCTGCATGGCGCGCATCGACTCGCCGCCCGGGAAGGCGGCGGCGGACGCGTGCGCCTGGACGACGTCCATCAGCGGCTCGTCGTTGAGCTCGGCCAGCTTGCGGCCCGACCAGTCGCCGTAGTCGCACTCGTTGATCCGGTCCTCGACGTGGAGGGGGAGCTCCGGGCGGGCGTCCAGGAGGGGCCGCAGGGTCTCCCGGCAGCGCTGGAGGGGGCTGCAGACGGCGGCGGCGAGCGGGACGCCCGCCAGGCGCCCCGGCAGGGCCGCGGCCTGCGCGGCCCCGCGCTCGTCGAGCGCGATCCCGGGCGTGCGCCCGGCGAGTACCCCGGAGGTGTTGGCGGTGGAGCGTCCGTGCCGGACGAGGATCAACGTGGCCATGCGGGCCAGCCTAGGCGGTGTGCAGGCCGGGGGGGGGGGGGGGGGGGGGGGGGGGGCGGGCCCCCCCCCCCCCCCACGACCGGCAGGACACCCTGGGCGGACTCACGCACGTGTGAGCCCGGTCACGGGCCTTCCCCGCGGACGCACACGTGCGCGACGGAGGCGTTCGGGGGAGAATGCGCCGCGTGATCGTGGACTCAGCCATCTACCGCGACGGGCGCCGCACGGACGGGCCCGCCGATCTCTCCGACGCCCTGGAGGAGGCCCGGGCCGCCGGGGACGCCTTCCTGTGGGTGGGGCTGCACGAGCCCACGGCGGCGGAGTTCGACCATGTCGCCTCCGAGTTCGCGCTGCATCCGCTCGCCGTCGAGGACGCGCTGAAGGCCCACCAGCGGCCCAAGCTGGAGGTCTACGACGACTCGCTGTTCGTGGTGCTCAAGCCGGTCGTGTACGAGCCGAAGAGCGACCGGGTCTCCTCCGGCGAGCTCATGATCTTCATGGGCGACTCGTTCGTGGTGACCGTCCGACACGGCGAGGGCGCACCCCTGATGGCGGTGCGCAAGCGCCTGGAGGCCGACCCGGAGCTCCTCAAGCACGGGCCGACGGCGGTGCTGTACGCGGTGAGCGACGCGATCGTGGACCACTACCTGGACGTGACGGCCGAACTCCAGGTGGACCTGGAGGAGCTGGAGGCGGACGTCTTCGCGCCCTCCGGGGGCAATCCGGCGAACACCGCCGAACGGATCTACACGGCCAAGCGCCAGGTCCTGGAGTTCCGGCGGGCCAGCGGGCCGCTGGCCGGGCCGATGTCCCGGCTGAC
The DNA here is from genome assembly GCF_056436715.1 of Streptomyces sp. NPDC043176. Taxonomy (NCBI): domain Bacteria; kingdom Bacillati; phylum Actinomycetota; class Actinomycetes; order Kitasatosporales; family Streptomycetaceae; genus Streptomyces; species Streptomyces sp. NPDC043176. Next base: position 60,573 of record NZ_JBWKCA010000019.1, on the reverse strand, counting down.
GGCCGGTGCGGTGCCGTTCGTGAACGAGGAAGCGCAGCCCTTCTTCCGCGACGTCAACGACCACCTGCTGCGCTCCAACGAGCAGGTGGAGGGGCTCGACCGGCTGCTGTCCGACGTGCTGTCGGCCCATCTCGCGCAGATGGGGGTGCGCCAGAACGACGACATGCGGAAGATCTCGGCGTGGGCCGCCATGGCCGCCGTCCCGACGATGGTCGCCGGGATCTACGGCATGAACTTCGAGCACATGCCGGAGCTGCGGTGGACCTGGTCGTACCCGGTGGTGATCGTCGTGATGACGGGCATCGTCGTCATGCTGTACCGGGTGTTCAAGCGGCGCGGCTGGATGTGAGACCCGCCCGGGCCGGGCGTGCCCGGAAGGCGGGTGCGCACGGAAGGCGGGTGCGCTCAGAAGGCGGGCGCCGGGGTCATGGGGCCGCCGAGGGCGTTCAGCCGCTCGGGCATCCGCAGGTCGACCATCTTGTGCCAGCCGGCGGCCCGTTCGTACACGTACACGGCGTGGATCCCGGCGGAGAGGGCGGCCGCCTTGGGCTTCGGCCACTTCAGGATCCGGCCCATGTGGCGCATCACCGCGAGGCTGACGTCGCGGTAGACCTGGATCTCGGCGAGGGCGGACTCCCGCAGGGTCCGCTGGATGAGCCGGCCGTGGCCCTGGCGCGCCAGCCGGAGCAGTTCCTCGTGACAGTAGGCGAGGTGGTTCGCCTCGTCGTTGTCGATCATGTGGATGGCCTTGCCCAGTTCGGGGTGGTCCCCGAAGTACGTGACGAGCATGCCCATCTGGTCGGCGGCGCGCTGCTCGGTGACCCGGCTGTGGGCGAGGTAGACGATGACGTCCTCCTCGGTCAGCGGCCGGTCGGCGCGGAGCTTCTCGTGGGCGAGACCGATGCCCCGCTCCTCGAGCAGCATCGTGTAGTCGGTGTCGGCCGGGACCGGGACGGGGTCCAGGCCGCGCTTCCTCATCAGCGCGTGGAAGATCCGGCCGTGCTTGTCCTCGTCGGCGCCGTGCCGGGTGATCTTGGGCGTGAGGTCCCGCATGCCGGGCGCGACGAGGGCCGCGATCCGGGCGTTCTCCCAGCCTCCCTGGGCCTCGCCGCTCGCGGCGATGGAACAGAAGAGCCGGAAGGACTCGTCGTTGTCGATGATTTCCTGGAACAGGCCCTTGGCCGTGAGCATCGCCGCCACCTCCGTGCGGACGCCCGTACTCCGGTACGTCCGGGGAGAACGAGTCAAGTCCGGTCCGGCGCGCCGGGCAACAGCAGGACCCGGCGACTCGGCCGAAAGAGTGAGACCCGGAGGCGTAACCGGGGACCCCGCGGAGGCGTTGTGCTGCATGACGGCCGTGGCGGGGAAGACCCCCGAGCCCCCACCACGGCCGCAGACCACTCCTCGCGGACGGCGTTACGCCAGACCCGCGCGCTCCATCGCCTCGACGCCGGCCCGCAGGGCCGCGAGTCGCTCGTCGAGGGTGAAGCCGGCCGGGGCGAGGGTGAGGGTGGTGACGCCGGCCTCGGCGTAGGCCGTCATCCGCTCGGCGATCCGCTCCACGGAGCCGAGCAGGGCGGTCTGGTCGATCAGGGAGTGCGGCACGGCGGCCGCGGCCCCCGCCTTGTCGCCGGCCAGGTACTTGTCCTGGATCTCGGCGGCCTCCTTCTCGTACCCCATCCGCTGCGCGAGCTGGTTGTAGAAGTTCTGCTTGCGGCTGCCCATGCCGCCGACGTACAGCGCGGTGTACGGGCGGAACACGTCGGCGAGGGCCTTCACGTCCTCGCCCAGGGCGAGCGGCAGGGTGGGGCAGACGTCGAAGCCGTCCATGGTCAGGCCCGCCTTCTCCCGGCCCGCCCGCAGGTGACGGAGCGCGGTCTCCTCCAGGTGGTCGGCGGAGGGGAAGATCAGCAGGGCGCCGTCGGCGATCTCGCCGGTCTGCTCCAGGTTCTTGGGGCCGATGGCGGCGATGTACAGCGGGATGTGCTCGCGCTGCGGGTGGACCGTGAGCTTGATGGGCTTGCCGGGGCCGCCCGGGAGCGGCAGGGTCCAGTGCTCGCCCTCGTAGCTGAGGCGCTCGCGGGTCATGGCCTTGCGGACGATCTCGACGTACTCGCGGGTCCGGGCGAGCGGCTTGTCGAACTTCACGCCGTACCAGCCCTCGGAGACCTGTGGCCCGGAGACACCGAGGCCGAGGCGGAAACGGCCGCCGGTGAGCGAGTCGAGGGTGGCGGCGGTCATCGCCGTCATGGCGGGCTGCCTGGCCGGGATCTGCATGATCGCGGAGCCGACGTCGATCCGCTCGGTCTTCGCCGCGACCCAGGCGAGGACGGTGGGGGCGTCGGAGCCGTACGCCTCCGCGGCCCAGCAGACGTCGTAGCCGAGGCGGTCCGCCTCCTGGGCGACGGCGAGGTTGTCGCCGTCCATGCCGGCGCCCCAGTAGCCGAGGTTGATGCCGAGCCGCATTCCACACACCCCTTACCCATCGGTAACGTCTCTCTGGGCCGGACTCTAGCGCGCGGTCGCGGCATCCGTCAGGGCATGGTTGTCCACAGGCTCTCTCCGCGTGGTGCCCTGGCCAGTAATCTCGCGCCCATGGAGCAGAGGCATCTCGGACGTACCGGCCTGCGTGTGTCGCGCATCGGACTCGGCACCCTCACCTGGGGCCGGGACACCGACGAGCACGACGCCGCCGAGCAGTTGAAGGCGTTCTGGGACGCGGGCGGCACGCTCGTGGACACCGCCGACGTGTACGGCGGGGGCGAGGCGGAGTACCTGCTCGGCCGCCTCATGGACCGGCTGGTCCCCCGACAGGACCTCGTCCTGTCCACCAAGGCGGGCAGCGTGCCGGACCCCGACCGGCGCATCGACGGCTCGCGCGGACACCTGCTCGCCGCGCTCGACGCCTCCCTCGCCCGGCTCGGCACCGACCACGTCGATCTCTGGCAGCTGCACGCCTTCGACCCGCACACGCCCCTGGAGGAGTCCCTCCAGGCACTCGACATCGCCGTACGTACCGGGCGCGCCCGGTACGCGGGCGTGGCGAACTTCTGCGGCTGGCAGCTGGCCAAGGCCGGCACCTGGCAGCTCGCCGGCGACCGGACCCGCCTCGCCGGGGCCCAGCTGGAGTACTCGCTGCTCCAGCGGGGCGTCGAGCGCGAGGTGCTGCCGGCCGCCCTGGACCTCGGCATGGGCCTGCTGCCCTCGTCACCGCTCGGGCGCGGGGTCCTCACCGGCAAGTACCGCGGCGGGACGCCCACGGACTCCCGGGGCGCCTCGGAGACCATGGCGCCGTTCGTGGAGCCGTACCTGGACGACGCCGCGAGCCGGATCGTCGACGCGGTCACGACGGCCGCCGACGGCCTCGCGACGACACCCCTGCACGTGGCCCTCGCCTGGGTCCGCGACCGGCCCGGGGTGACCGCCCCCATCGTCGGCGCGCGCACGGCGCGGCAGCTCACGGCCGCGTTGTCGGTGGAGACCCTTAGTCTTCCTGACGAGATCTGTCGGGCGCTGGACGATGTGTCGGCGCCCGTGCACCGCTATCCGGATCACGACTGGAGCACCTTGTGACCGAGCCTTCCGGGGAGACCGCGCCCGAGGCCGCGCAGCCCACCGAGGACCCGCAGGAGGAAACCCCCGGGGCCCAGACCCGGACCACCGCCCCGGACGCTCCCGAGGCACCCGACGGACCCGAGGAGCCGGCCACGGCCGAGGAGCCGGAAGCCGCTGAGGAGCCGGAAGCCGCTGAGGACTCAAGAGCCGGCGAGAGGTCGGCGGCCGCCGAAGAGCCGCGGGCAGGCGAGGAGTCGGAGGCCGGTGGAGAGCCGGAAGCCGGTGGAGAGCCGGAAGCCGCTGCCGAGCCGGGTTCGGGTGGGGAGGCCGTCGCCGGGGCGGGCGGCGCGCCGGAGTTGAGCGAGGCGCAGGCCGAGCTGGCCGCGCAGCGGGAGCTGCGGGCGAGGATCGAGGCGCGGAAGGCCGACAAGGACGGCACGGTGTCCAGCGGAGCCAAGCTGAGCGGCACCGCGGCCGACCTGCTCGCGGCGGTGCGGGCCGTGGAGGGCGGCGCGGCCACGGGCAGCGCGTTCTACGAGGCCCCGGAGCCCGCCCCCGGGCGCCCCGCGCCCGAGGCGGTCCCGGCCGCGACCGTACGGCCCCCGGCGCCCGAGCGGGCCGCCGCGCCGACGGCGGGCACCACGGCCGCCGTGCGGGAGGTCCTGGCCAAGGGCGGTGCGCCCGAGGCCCTGGCCGGCCAGGTCGCCGCCGCCCTCGGCGAGAACGCGGCCGCTGCGCTGAGCGAGGACCCGTGGCAGCTGCTCGCGGTCGCCGGGGTGCGCCCGGAGCAGGCCGACGGGTTCGCGCGGGCGCTGCTCGGCGCCGCGTGCGGACCCGACGACCCGCGCCGGACGGTCGCGCTGACGGTGTGGCTGCTCGAGCGGGCCGCCCTCCAGGGGCACACGGCGCTGGAGATCCAGGCCGTGCGCGCCGGACTGGCCGGGCACGCGGTGCCCGACCCGGAGCAGGCCGTGGAGACGGCCGTCTCCGAGGGCGCCGTCCTCGTGTTCCAGGAGGAAGAGGAGGAGGCCGCGGAGCCGGAGTCCGACGAGGACGCCGAGCCCTCCGAGGAGCCCGCGCGGCCCGCCGCGGCGGAGCCGGCCCCGCCCGTGCTGCTCGGGCTCGACCGCTACGCCCTGGCGGAGGAGAGCCTCGCGGACGGTCTGGCCCGCCTGGTCAAGACCGCGACGGCCGACACCTGGGAGGGCTCCGAACTCGAGCGGGCCGCCGGCGCCCACGGTCTCGTCCTGCACACGGGCGGCGAGGCCTCCAGGGCCGAGCCGGTCGCGCTCGCCGAGGCGGCTCGCGCCCGGGGGCTCCGCACCCTGGTCGCCGTCCACACCGACGCCGGACGGTACGCGCTCGGTGCCGCGGGGGCCGCCGCGGTGACGGTCGGCGGCCTGCTCGCCGGGACGGCCGGTCCCGGTCGCGACGAGGACGGTGCCTTCGCCCTGGACCTGCTGGTGGTGCTCGACGCGCCGCAGCTGGACGTGGAGACCGCCGCGATGCTGGTCGAGTCCCTGCCGGACGGCTGCCGCCTGGTGCTCAGCGGCGACCCGGAGGTGCTGGGAGCACCCGGCGCGGGCCGGGTCTTCGCCGACGCGCTCGCCGCCGGGGTCTGCCCCCGTGTCGCCTCCCGCCTCCCCGACCCGGGGCCGCTCGGCGAGCTGGTGTCGGGCATCGGCATCGGCGAGCTGAACCAGGTCGAGGCCCCCGGCAAGGAGGTCGTGATCGTCCCCGTGCGCGACGCCGGCGAGGCCGTGCACCGTACGGTCCAGCTGGTGGCCGACTCGGTGCCCCGGGCCATCGGCGTGCCGTCCGAGCAGACCCAGGTGGTCACCGTCGGGCACGGCGGCTCCGCGGGCACGCGCGCGCTCAACGCCGCCCTCAAGCAGCGGCTCAACCCCGGCCCCGGCCGGTTCGGCGGCTACGACCCCGGTGACCGGGTGGCGTACGCGCCGGTGCCGGGCCGGACGGTGACCGGGACCGTGCTGTCGGCCGACGCCGAGGGCCTGCGCCTGCGGTGCGGGGACGAGGGGGTCCACGTACCGAAGGAGCGCGTGGAGGCGACGCTGCGGCACGGCTGGGCGCTCACCGCGCACCAGACCGCGGGGACGCGCTGGCCCGCCGTCGTCGTCGTCCTGCCCGGCGACGCAGTCGGCGGTCTGAGCCGGCCGTGGGTGTACACGGCCTTCGGCCGGGCCGAACGCCACCTGTCGGTCGTGCACGGCGTGGACCAGGCCCTGGCCCGCGCGGTGGCCGAGGGAGTGGCTCCGGAGCGTACGACACGGCTGCGGCCCCTCCTGGAGGGTCTGCTCGCCGTGCCCGAGGAGTAGGACCGGGGAAACGGCGGAGGGCCGGGACACCGCTCATGCGGTGTCCCGGCCCTCCGCCGTTCACTCAGCGACCGGCGCTCCGGCGTCCCCTCGGGAACCGGCCCTTCGCCACCGGCTCAGGAACCGGCGCTCGCGTGCCGGTCCGCGCCGGTGACGGCCCTCGGCACGCGGGGCCCGTCGTCCCCGTCGCCGTCGAAGTCCGGGTCCTCGTCCTCGTCCTCGTCCTCGTCGAAGACGGAGCTGACGTCGAAGCGGCAGACGAGCCGCTCGGGGTCGGCGTGGTCGAAGGGCGCGTTGAGCCACTCCCCCGGTTCCGGGAGCTCGTCGGCGGCGGTGACCCAGAGGGTGGAGTCGCCCTCCTCCAGGCCGAACTCCTTGTGCCGGGAGGCGATCTCGTCCGGCTCGTACTCGCCGAAGAGCACACCGAGCGCGGCCAGGGGCGAGGCGCCGGCCCGCGCGGCCGCCCCGGTGGCCTCCTCGTCGCCGTCGAGCTCGGCGACGCGCCTGGCCTGGGCGAGCAGGCGCTGTGGTTCCGCCACGGCGTAGTCGCGTCGGATCAGGAGGCTGAGGGCGTGGGGTTCGTCAGGTCCGGCGTACGGCGGCAGGGCACCGTCCGCGCCGGGGATCTCGAAGGGAGTGACCTCGTCGTAGCGGTCGTAGAGGAGTTCGTCGTACGCCTCGGCCGCCGTGGCGAGGGCGTTGAAGGCCTCGTAGACGGCCGTGTCGTCGTCTCCCGTGCGGAGTTCGACCGCCGCGAGGTGACGGTCCAGTGCGGTCTTGACCGCCTCGGCGGCGGCACGTACCTCGGCAGCGGTGGGCTGCGCAGCATCAGACATGGGACAGACGCTATCCGTACCGGGCCCGTGCCCGCACAATAGATGCGATGCCGGAATACGAATTTGTCGATGTGTACGTGCCGCGCGGTGTCTCCCGCAAGGAGGCGGCGCGGCTCCTGACCGACCACGCCGAGTACGGACACTGGGAGTTGGACCGCCTCAGCCTGCACCGTGACGGAAGCCGCAGGGTGCGGCTCAAGCGCCGGATCATCCGCCAGGTCCGGGCGACCTGGTAGGCGACGAGACAGGACAAGGGGCCCCGCGCGTGCGGGGCCCCTGTGCGTGATGCGCGGCGTACGGAGAGCGACGGCGCTCAGGCGGCGCCGCGGGTCCGGCGGTAGATCAGCGAACCCGCGAGCAGCAGCCCCGCGCCGGCCGGGACGATCACCCCGAGCGGACCTGCGCCGGTCTCGGCGAGCTCCTCGGTGGCCCGGGGCGGCGTGATCCCGTGGGGACCGGGCACGTTCGGCCCGCCATCGGTACCGGGAGGCGTCCCCGGGTTACCCGGGTTGCCGGGGTTGCCGGGGTTACCCGGGTTGCCGGGGTTGCCGGGGTTACCCGGGTTGCCGGGGTTGCCGGGGTTACCCGGGTTGCCGGGGTTCCCAGGATTACCGGGGTTACCCGGGTTCCCAGGATTGCCGGGGTTACCCGGGTTCCCAGGATTGCCGGGGTTACCCGGGTTCCCAGGATTGCCGGGGTTGCCGGGGTTACCCGGGTTCCCGGGCTCCTCCTCCCCGTACCCCGTATTGCCGCCGCCGTTCCCGCAGTCGTTGTCCGCCACGGCGTTGCCGAGGCCGACGCCGGTGAAGCTGGTGCCGCAGACGTTCACGGGGACGTCGATCGGCACCTGGACGGTGTTGCCGGAACCCACGCCGGGAGAGTCACTGGTGTGCCCGCTCGCGGACGAGCCGCTTCCGTAGCCGGAGGTGTCGGCACACTTGTTGCCCATCGCCGGATTCATCAGTCCGACGACGTTGACGGTGTTTCCGCAGGCGTTCACCGGCACGTGCACCGGGACCTGGACGGAATTCCCGGACGCGACGCCCGGGGAATTCGTGGCCGTTCCGTTCGCTCCGGAATCGGCGTGCGCATAACCGCCCCCGACGGCGGCGAAAACGCCTCCGGCGGCCGCCACGGTGATAAGGCCCTTGCGCGTGACCTGTCGCATAGCTGTTCCCTGCTGCTCGGCTTCGAAAGAGTGCCACCGGGCGGAACACCCGGGGCGGAAATGGCCACCGGCCCCGGAGTGCATGGCACGCACTCCGGGGCCGGACCGGCTCACACCCTCACGGGGCGAGGCCCAACGTCAGGCGTTGACGCAGGTGTTGCCGAAGGCGGGGTTCAGCAGCCCGATCACGGAGACCGTGTTGCCGCACACGTTCACGGGGACGTGAACCGGCACCTGGACGACGTTGCCCGAAAGGACACCGGGGGAACCGATGGCGGCACCCTGGGCACCCGCGTCGGCAACGGCCATGCCCGCACCCGCGAGAACGAGACCGCCCGTGGCAGCCGCAGCAGCGACGACCTTCTTGATCATTATTCCTCCTAGTTGGAAATGCGGCCCCAGCCGCGGACCGCACACCTGTAACGAGGGGGAATGGTGGGGGCTACGAGCCCCCGTGTTCATTCACTCTTTCCGGTCACATGCAAACGCACGGACGAATCCGACGGATCCATCGCCTCCGCGTCAGCAGGCGTCGATGAAGCGGTCCAGGACGCGCACGCCGAACTTCAGGCCGTCGACCGGCACCCGCTCGTCGACGCCGTGGAACATGCCGGCGAAGTCGAGCTCCGGCGGCAGCTGGAGCGGGGCGAAGCCGAAGCAGCGGATGCCGAGGTCGTCGAAGGACTTGGCGTCGGTGCCGCCGGAGAGCATGTAGGGCACGGCGCGGGCGATCGGGTCCTCGGCGCGCAGGGCCAGCTGCATGGCGTCGACCAGGGCGCCGTCGAAGCCGGTCTCCAGGGCCTTGTCGCCGTGCACGTCCTCGCGCTTCACGCGCGGGCCGAGGATCCGGTCGAGGTCGGCCAGGAACTCCTGCTCGTACCCGGGCAGGAAGCGGCCGTCGACGTGCGCCGTGGCCTGGCCGGGGATCACGTTCACCTTGTAGCCGGCGCCGAGCATGGTCGGGGCGGCGGAGTTGCGCAGGGTGGCGCCGACCATCTTGGCGATGCCGCCGAGCTTGGCGAGGGTGCCGTCCATGTCCTCGGGGTCGAGCGGGGTGCCCAGCGCGTCCGAGAGCTCGTCCAGGAACGACCGCACGGTCTTGGTGACCCTCACCGGCCACTGGTGGCGGCCGAGGCGGCCCACGGCCTCGCAGAGCTCCGTGATGGCGTTGTCGTCGTTCGTCATCGAGCCGTGGCCCGCGGTGCCCTCGACGGTCAGCCGCATCCAGTGCATGCCCTTCTGCGCCGTCTCGACCAGGTAGAGCCGCAGGTTCTCGTTGACCGTGAAGGAGAAGCCGCCGACCTCGCCGATCGCCTCGGTGACCCCGTCGAAGAGGTCCCGGTGCTTGTCGACCAGGTGCCGGGCGCCGTACGTGCCGCCCGCCTCCTCGTCGGCGAGGAAGGCGAGGACGATGTCGCGCGGGGGCTTGCGGCCGCTGCGCAGCCGGTCCCGTACGACCGCGAGGGTCATCGCGTCCATGTCCTTCATGTCGACGGCCCCGCGGCCCCACACGCACCCGTCGGCGACCTCGCCGGAGAACGGGTGGTGCGTCCAGTCCTCGGCGTTGGCCGGGACCACGTCGGTGTGCCCGTGGATGAGCAGGGCGGGCTTCGACGGGTCCTCGCCCTCGATGCGGGCCACGGTGGAGGCCCGCCCCCGGTGCGACTCGATGATCTTCGGTTCGAGCCCGACCTCCGCGAGCTTCTCGGCGACGTACTCGGCCGCCGCGCGCTCACCCGGGCCCGAGTGGTCGCCGTAGTTGCTGGTGTCGATGCGGATGAGTTCGCTGCAGAGGTCGACGACCTCGTCCTCGCCCCTGACGCCCTGGCCCGTCTTCGACTCGCTCACGCTGCTTCCTCCCACTACGTGCCCCATGTACTTGCCGACCGGTCGCCCCCATCCTCCCGCGTGTCCCCCTCACCCCCCAAGGGCACCCGTCGGCCGACATGCGGACGTCACATGACGGCGGCCGGACACCCCCCGACCTGGGGGTGTGATCGGCCCCCTCAGATCTTTGCTATTGTTCTGTTCGTCGGAAGGGCCGAGCGGCCAGGAAGACAAGACACCTGGTCCGGGTGGCGGAATGGCAGACGCGCTAGCTTGAGGTGCTAGTGCCCTTTATCGGGCGTGGGGGTTCAAGTCCCCCCTCGGACACCAGCGAAAGACCCCACGTCATGTGGGGTCTTTCTCGTTACGGCGGTAGGACCCGGTGCGACGCAGAACCAAGGCCCCTTCCTCCCCGCTCCCCCAGCGGGACGGGATCGATCCCGTGCGGGTGCGGCTGCCGGAGGACCCCGAGGGGGTCTGGGGGACCGTGCGGGAGCACCTGCTCGACCGGTACGCGGGCGCGATCGGTGCCGAGCGGGTCGAGGCGATGCTGCGGAATGGCCGGTTCGTGGGGGTGGACGGCCCCGTGCGCGGGGACGAGCCGTACGCCGTGGGGCGGTACGTCTGGTTCCACCGGGACTTTCCCGCGGAGCGCGCGGTGCCGTTCCCGATCGGGGTGGTGCACCGCGACGAGCGGATCGTGGTGGCGGACAAGCCGCACTTCCTGGCCACGATGCCGCGGGGGCGGCATGTGACGGAGACGGCGCTGGCGCGGCTGCGGAGGGATCTCGGGCTGCCGCGCCTGCAGCCCGCGCATCGACTGGACCGGCTGACGGCCGGGCTGGTGCTGTTCGTGGTGCGGGAGGAGGACCGGGGGGCGTATCAGACGCTGTTCCGGGACCGGGCGGTGCGCAAGGAGTACGAGGCGGTGGCCGGGTACGCGCCGGGGGTCGAGCTGCCGGTGACGGTGCGGAGCCGCATCGAGAAGGAGCGCGGGGTGATGGCGGCCCGGGAGGTGGCGGGCGAGCCGAACGCGGAGAGCCGGATATCGCTGGTGGAGCACGCGGGAGGTCTCGGCCGGTACCGGCTGGAGCCGGTGACCGGGCGGACCCATCAGCTGCGGGTGCACATGAACGCGCTGGGACTGCCGATCATGCACGATCCGGTGTATCCGGTGGTGTGCGAGGACGGGCCGGAGGACTTCGGACGGCCGCTGCAACTGCTGGCGCGGACGCTGGAGTTCACCGACCCGTTCACGGGTGGGGAGATGCGGTTCGAGAGCCGGCTGGCTCTCAGTGGCCTCGGTTGATCCACTCCTGGAGGTGCGGGGCCTCGTCCCCGATGGTGGTGGTGTCGCCGTGTCCGGTGCGGACCACCGTCTCCGGCGGGAGGGTCAGGAGCTTCTCGCGGATCGAGCCGACGATCGTCGGGAAGTCGGAGAAGGACCGGCCGGTGGCGCCGGGGCCGCCCTGGAAGAGGGTGTCGCCGGTGAAGACCGTGCCGAGGTCGGGGGCGTACAGGCTGACCGCGCCGGGGGCGTGACCCGGGGTGTGGAGGACGGTCAGGTCGGTGCCGGCGATGGTGAGGACCTGGCCGTCGGCGAGGTCGCCGTCGGGGCTGTGGTCGGGGTGGGTCTGCTTCCAGAGCGGCTGGTCGGCGGGGTGGAGCAGGATGCGGGCCCCGGTGGCGGCCGCGAGCGCCGGGGCGGCGTCCACGTGGTCGTTGTGGGCGTGGGTGCAGACGATGGCGCGCAGGGTGCGGCCGTCGAGGGCGGCGAGGATGGCGTCGGCGTCGTGGGCGGCGTCGATGACGATGGCCTCGGTGTCGTCGCCGACGATCCAGACGTTGTTGTCGACGTCCCAGGTGCCGCCGTCGAGGCTGAAGGTGCCGGAGGTGACGAGGTGGTCGATGCGGGCGGTCATCACAGCACCACCACCGAGCGCAGGACGTCGCCCTCGTGCATGCGGGCGAAGGCCTTCTCGACGTCGCCGAGGCCGATGGTCTCGGTGACGAAGGCGGCGAGGTCGATGCGGCCCTGCTGGTGCAGGTCGATGAGCATCGGGAAGTCGCGGGACGGCAGGCAGTCGCCGTACCAGGAGGACTTGAGGGAGCCGCCGCGGCCGAAGACGTCGAGGAGCGGGAGTTCGAGCTTCATCTCGGGGCTGGGGACGCCGACGAGGACGACGGTGCCGGCGAGGTCGCGGGCGTAGAAGGCCTGCTCGTACGTCTCCGGGCGGCCGACGGCCTCGATGACGACGTCGGCGCCGAAGCCGCCGGTGAGCTCGCGGATGGCCTCGACGGCGTCGGCGGAGCGGGAGTTGACGGTGTGGGTGGCGCCCATCTCCTTCGCCTTGGCCAGCTTCCGGTCGTCGATGTCGACGGCGATGATCTTCGCGGCTCCGGCGAGGCGGGAGCCGACGACCGCCGCGTCGCCGACGCCGCCGCAGCCGATGACGGCGACGGTGTCGCCGCGGCCGACGTTCCCGGTGTTGATGGCGGCGCCGATGCCGGCCATGACGCCGCAGCCGAGGAGGCCGGCGACCTCGGGGGCGACGGCGGGGTCGACCTTGGTGCACTGGCCCGCGGCGACGAGGGTCTTCTCGGCGAAGGCGCCGATGCCGAGGGCCGGGGAGAGTTCCGTGCCGTCGAGCAGGGTCATCCTCTGCTTCGCGTTGTGGGTGGCGAAGCAGTACCAGGGGCGACCGCGCAGACAGGCGCGGCAGGTGCCGCACACGGCACGCCAGTTGAGGATCACGAAGTCGCCGGGGGTCACGTCGGTGACGCCCTCGCCGACCGACTCGACGATTCCCGCGGCCTCGTGGCCGAGCAGGAAGGGGAACTCGTCGTTGATGGCGCCCTGCTTGTAGTGGAGATCGGTGTGGCAGACGCCGCAGGCCTGGATCTTCACGACGGCCTCACCGGGGCCGGGATCGGGGATGACGATGGTCTCGACCCGTACCGGTTCGTTCCTGCCCGGGGCGATGACCCCCTGGACGTGCTGCGGCATCGCGAACTTCCTTTTCTCCGACCGGATCTTGTAAGGCTCCTGCGTACCACTATCTCCTGACAAAAGGCGAGACCCCCGCAGGCCGTGCCCGCGGGGGTCCCGCCGTTCCCGTGGGGGAAGGTCAGCTCTGGTGCGTCTCCGCGGTCGCGCGGACCCGGCGGCGGACCAGGAACCAGCCGCCGGTGAGCGCGGCCGCGATGAGGGGCAGGCAGTTCACCGTGGTGCGGCTGATGCCGCCGTCCATCCACATCAGGACGAGGACGGAGGCGAGGAAGACGATGGTGACGATCTGGGTGTACGGGGCCCAGGGGAGGTTGTAGCCGGGGCGGGTGAGCTTGCCCTGCTCGGCGCTGCGCCAGAAGAGCAGCGAGCAGATCATGATCATGGCCCAGGTGCCGATGATGCCGATGGAGGCGAAGTTGAGGACCAGCTCGAAGGCCTCGCCGGGCATGACGTAGTTGAGGGCGACGCCGAGGACGCCGAAGGCCGCGGTGAGCAGGATGCCGCCGTAGGGGACACCGCCCTTGTTCATGACGCCGGTGAACTTGGGCGCCGAGCCGGCGAGCGACATGGAGCGCAGGATGCGGCCGGTGGAGTACAGGCCGGAGTTGAGGCTGGAGAGGGCGGCGGTGAGGACGACGAGGTTCATCACGCCGGCGGCGCCGGGGATGCCCAGCTTGTCGAAGACGGTGACGAAGGGGCTCTGGTCGCCGGAGTAGGCCGTGTACGGCAGGAGCACGGCGAGCAGGACGACCGAGCCGACGTAGAAGAGGCCCACGCGCCACATGATCGAGTTGATCGCCTTCGGCATGATCTTCTCGGGGTTCTCGGTCTCACCGGCGGCGACGCCGCAGAGCTCGACGGAGGCGTAGGCGAAGACGACGCCCTGGATGAGCAGCAGCATCGGCATCATGCCGTTGGGGAAGATGCCGCCGTTGTCGCTGATGTTGGCGAGGCCGGGGGTGTGGCCGCCGATGTCGTGCGAGGTCACGATGAGGAAGATGCCGACGAGCATGAAGGCGACCAGGGCGGCGACCTTGACGATCGCGAACCAGAACTCCATCTCGCCGAAGTACTTCACCGAGATGAGGTTGGCGGCGAGGACGACCGCGAGGGCGATCAGGGCGAGGATCCACTGCGGGACGTCGCTGAACATCGACCAGAAGTGGGCGTAGGTGGCGGCCGCGGTGATGTCGGCGACGGCGGTGGTCGACCAGTTGAGGAAGTAGAGCCAGCCGGCCGTGTAGGCGCCCTTCTCGCCCATGAACTCACGGGCGTAGGAGACGAAGGCGCCCGAGGAGGGGCGGTAGAGCACGAGTTCACCGAGGGCGCGCACCACGAAGAAGGCGAAGACGCCGCAGACCGCGTAGGCGATGAAGAGGGAGGGTCCCGCCTGGGACATCCGGCCGCCGGCGCCCAGGAAGAGGCCGGTGCCGATGGCGCCGCCGATGGCGATCATGTTGATGTGCCGGGACTTGAGGTCCTTGCGGTATCCGGCGTCGCCTGCGTCGACGTGGGGGGCTGCGGCCGGGTTCGCCGAGGCGGCGGACAGGGGCTCGGCCGCGATGACGCGGTCAGTCATGGAGTTGTTCGCCTTCGTGAGGGGAGCTGTGCGGTGCCCGGCCGTGCCCGGTGGGGGGTTTCCCCGGCACGGCCAGCGCACATCCTCACGGCAGGTGATGCGGATGACAGTGGCGCATGTCACTGAACGCCCATATTTGAGCTAGTTCAGAGCTTACGGAGCCAGTACGTCCAGTTCCTGGAGGGCGCCGACCGCGATCTGCCGGGTGAGCTCCTCGGCGCGGGCCGCGTCCCGCTCCCGTACGGCCTCGGCGACCTGGACGTGGAGGGTGACCGCGGCCGGGTCGGGGTCCTCGAACATCACGTGGTGGTGGGTGCGGCCGGTGAGGACCTCGGCGACGACGTCGCCGAGGCGGGCGAACATCTCGTTCCCGGAGGCGTTGAGGACGACCCGGTGGAAGGCGATGTCGTGGACGAGGTACTCCTCCAGCCGCCGGCCGCGCGAGGTGGCGACCATCCCGAGGGCCTGCTCGGTGAGCTCGCGGCACTGGTCGGGGGTGGCGTGGAGCGCGGCCAGTCCGGCGGCGACGGGTTCGACGGCCGAGCGGAGCACGGTGAGCGAGCGGAGCTGGCGGGGCCGGTCCGCTCCGGCCAGGCGCCAGCGGATGACCTGGGGGTCGTACACGTTCCAGCTGGCGGTCGGGAGGACGGTCACGCCGACGCGGCGGCGGGACTCGACCAGGTGCATGGACTCCAGGACGCGGACGACCTCGCGGACCACGGTCCGGGAGACGTCGAAGCGCTGGGCGAGCTCGTCGGTGCGCAGCACGGTGCCGGGCGGGTACTCCCCCGCGGTGATCGCGAGACCCAGGGTGGCCAGGACGTGTGAGTGAAGCCCCTGAGCCGGTGTCGTCATGGTGATCAGCCTATGCGCGCGGGTCCCCGTGATCACACCCGGAACGAAAAGTACGACTTTTATGTCACAGCCTCTTGAATACGTCGTACCCAATGGGTTTCATGAGCGCGACGGATTCACCGAATCGATGTCGATGAAGACAGCGAGGCACCCCCATGAGCACCACCCCCCTCACCGCACCCCCGGTCGTCGTCGTGATGGGCGTCGCCGGAACCGGCAAGACCACCATCGGTCCGCTGGTCGCGGAGGCGCTCGCCCTCCCGTACGCGGAGGGCGACGACTTCCACCCGGCGGCGAACGTCGCCAAGATGTCGGCCGGCGTCCCGCTGGACGACGCGGACCGGGGGCCCTGGCTCGACGCCATCGGAGCGTGGGCCCACGGCCGGGCCGGGCTCGGCGGCGTGGTGAGCAGCTCCGCGCTGAAGCGGGCCTACCGGGACCGGCTGCGTGCCGCCGCACCCGGGGTCGTCTTCCTGCATCTGACCGGTGACCGGGAGCTGATCGAGTCGCGGATGGCCGCACGCAAGGGCCATTTCATGCCCACCGCGCTCCTCGACTCCCAGTTCGCCACCCTGCAGCCGCTGCAGGACGACGAGGCCGGCGTCGCCGTCGACGTCTCCGGCACCCCCGAGGAGATCACCGCCCGGGCCGTCACCGCGCTGCGCGGCCTGCCCCGCTGACCTTCCTCCGCACCCCCGTCCCCCGCCCTCCCGCCCGTACGAAGGACCCACCGTGACCAGTCTCAGTGTCGAGATCCTGGCAGCGGACGCCGCCGAACCGATCACCTCGGCAGGCAACGCCCAGCTCGGCATCGCCGTGCTCGCCGGCATCGCCGTCATCGTCCTGCTCATCACCAAGTTCAAGATGCACGCGTTCCTGGCGCTGACCATCGGGTCGCTGGCGCTCGGCGCGTTCGCGGGCGCCCCGCTCGCCGACACCATCAAGTCGTTCAGCACGGGCCTCGGCAACACCGTGGCCGGGGTGGGCGTGCTCATCGCGCTCGGCGCGATCCTCGGCAAGCTCCTCGCCGACTCCGGCGGCGCCGACCAGATCGTCGACACGATCCTGGCGAAGACCGGCAAGCGGGCCATGCCGTGGGCGATGGTCCTGATCGCCTCCGTGATCGGCCTGCCGCTCTTCTTCGAGGTCGGCATCGTGCTGCTGATCCCGGTCGTGCTCATGGTCGCCAAGCGCGGCAACTACTCGCTGATGCGGATCGGCATCCCGGCCCTCGCGGGCCTGTCCGTGATGCACGGCCTGATCCCGCCGCACCCCGGCCCGCTCGTCGCGATCGACGCGGTCGGGGCCAACCTCGGCGTGACCCTCGCGCTCGGCCTGGTCGTCGCCATCCCGACGGTGATCATCGCCGGCCCGGTCTTCTCCAGGTACGCCGCCCGCTGGGTCGACATCCAGGCTCCGGAGAAGATGATCCCGACGCGGCCCTCCGAGGACCTCGAGAAGCGTCCCGGCTTCGGCGCCACCGTCGCGACCATCCTGCTGCCGGTCGTCCTGATGCTGGTCAAGGCACTCGTCGACATCGTGGTCGACGATCCCGAGAACGGCGTGCAGAAGGTCACCGACGTCATCGGCTCGCCGCTGATCGCCCTGCTCGCGGCCGTCATAGTCGGCATGTTCACCCTGGGCAGGGCGGCCGGCTTCACCAAGGAGCAGCTCTCCTCCACCGTCGAGAAGTCCCTCGCTCCCATCGCCGGCATCCTGCTCATCGTCGGCGCGGGCGGCGGCTTCAAGCAGACCCTGATCGACATCGGCGTCGGCCAGATGATCCTCGACCTCTCGAAGAGCTGGTCGATCCCGGCCCTGCTGCTCGCCTGGCTGATCGCGGTCGCGATCCGGCTCGCGACCGGCTCGGCCACGGTGGCGACGATCTCGGCGGCCGGCCTGGTGGCCCCGCTCGCCGAGGGCATGTCGACCGGCGAGGTGTCGCTGCTCGTCCTCGCGATCGGCGCCGGCTCGCTCTTCTTCAGCCACGTCAACGACGCCGGGTTCTGGCTGGTGAAGGAGTACTTCGGCATGAGCGTCGGCCAGACGGTCAAGACCTGGTCGGTGATGGAGACGATCATCTCGGTGGTCGGCATCGCGATCGTGCTGCTGCTGTCGCTGGTGTTGTAGCCCGGCTCCTCGCGTACGGCTCCGAAGGCCGGTCGTGGCCGACGAACCGTCGGCCACGACCGGCCCTCACGCGCTCGTGGCTGACAGACTGTCGGCCATGACCGGCCCTCACGCGCTCAAGCCCTTCCTCCACGCCTTCCCCGGCCCCCTCCGGGACCGGCTCGTCGCCGCCGTCCTCTCCGGCGAGAAGACCGCCACCACGGGGCTCCTGGCCGAATGGCTGGTCGAGGGCGAGGACCTGCCCGAGGCCGGCGAGCGCTCGGCCCTGATCGACTCGGCCGGCCGCGAGGTCGCCGTCGTCGAGGTGACGGACGTCCAGGTCCTCGCCCTCGGCGAGGCCGACCTGCGGCTCGCCCTCGACGAGGGCGAGGGCTACCTGTCGGTCCCCCAGTGGCGCGCCGCCCACGAGGGCTTCTGGCACGGCGACGAGATGCGCCAGGGACTCGGGGACCCCGACTTCACCGTGGACGACGGGACGATGCTGGTGGTGGAACGGTTCCGGGTGGTGGAGCGACTTCAGGAGGGCTGAGCACCGAGCACGACGAGGAGCCGTTCCGCCGGGTCGCGAACATCCCCGCTCTCGCCGGACCCGGCGGCGCGACGGGGAGCCGTTCCGCCACGCCGCGGACGTCCCCGCTCTCGCCGGACCCGGCGGGGCGACGGGGAGCGGGAGGCGTCCCGGTCACCCGTCGCGCCACCTCGTCGCCCCGGCCCGGCGGGGTGCTCCGCGTCAGCCGACCGCCTTGGCGGCGGCCCGGCCCGCGGCGCGTCCGGAGAAGATGCAGCCGCCGAGGAAGGTGCCTTCGAGGGAGCGGTAGCCGTGGACGCCGCCCCCGCCGAAGCCGGCGGCTTCCCCCGCCGCGTACAGGCCCTGGAGGGGCTCGCCGGTGGCCGTGAGGACGCGGGAGTCGAGGTCGGTCTCCAGGCCGCCGAGGGACTTGCGGGTGAGGATGTTGAGGCGTACGGCGATGAGCGGGCCTGCCTTGGGGTCGAGGATGCGGTGGGGCGTCGCCGTGCGGATGAGCTTGTCGCCGAGGTACTTGCGGGCGCCGCGGACGGCGGTCACCTGGAGGTCCTTGGTGAAGGGGTTGGCGATCTCGCGGTCGCGGGCGGTGATCTCGCGCCGGAGGGCGTCCTCGTCGATCAGCGGCTCGTCGGTGAGCGCGTTCATGCCGCGGACGAGGGCGGAGAGGTCGTTCTCGACGACGAAGTCGACGCCCCGGTCCATGAAGGCCTGGACGGGTGCGGGCACGTCGGCGCGGGCGCGGCCGAGGACGCCGCGGACGGACTTGCCGGTGAGGTCGGGGTTCTGTTCGGAGCCGGAGAGGGCGAACTCCTTGCCGATGATCCGCTTGTCGAGGACGAACCAGGTGTGGTCGTGGCCGGTCCGCATGATGTGTTCGAGGGTGCCGAGGGTGTCGAAGCCCGGGAAGAGCGGGACGGGCAGCCGCTTGCCGGTAGCGTCGAGCCACAGGCTGGACGGGCCGGGCAGGATGCGGATGCCGTGCCGGACCCAGATCGGGTCCCAGTTCTCGATGCCCTCGGTGTAGTGCCACATCCGGTCGCTGTTGATGTGGTGCGCGCCGGCCTTCTCGGCGATGCCGAGCATGAGGCCGTCGACGTGGGCGGGGACGCCGGAGAGCATGCGGGCGGGCGGGGTGCCGAGGCGGGCGGGCCACTGGGCCCGGACGAGGTCGTGGTTGCCGCCGATGCCGCCCGAGGTGACGATCACCGCCTGGGCGCGCAGCTCGAAGGAACCGGTGGCCTCGCGGCCGCTGGCGGTGCCGCGGGCGGCGGTGGACGGTTCCAGGATCTCGCCGGTGACGGTGTCGAGGGCCCCGCCCGTGCGGCCGAGGGCGGTGACCCGGTGGCGGAAGCGGAGCTGGACCAGGCCGCGGGCGACGCCCTCGCGGACCCGCCGCTCGAAGGGGGCGACGAGGCCGGGGCCGGTGCCCCAGGTGATGTGGAAACGGGGCACGGAGTTGCCGTGGCCGTTGGCGTCGTAGCCACCGCGCTCGGCCCAGCCGACGACGGGGAAGAAGCGCACCCCGCGCGCGTGGAGCCAGGAACGCTTCTCGCCGGCGGCGAAGTCGACGTACGCCTCGGCCCACTTCCTCGGCCAGTGGTCCTCGGTCCGGTCGAAGCCGGCGGTGCCGTACCAGTCCTGGAGGGCGAGTTCGCGACTGTCCTTGACGCGCATCCGGCGCTGCTCGGGCGAGTCGACGAGGAAGAGCCCGCCGAAGGACCAGTGGGCCTGGCCGCCGAGGGACTGCTCGGGCTCCTGGTCGAGGAGGATCACGGTGCGGCCGGCGTCGACCAGCTCGGCGGTGGCGACGAGGCCGGCGAGACCGGCCCCGATCACGATCACATCAGCGTCGTAGGACATGGACCGCATCTTGGATACACGGATGTATCGAGTCAACCGTTTCGCCTCGTAAGGCCCCCTCCCGTTTTCTAATGTTGAGCATTAATATGAGGATATGGCTCGAACATCAGGACCCGAGACCCGGGAGAAACTGATCCGCGCGGCGGAGGAGCTCTTCGCCACCCAGGGCGTCGACGGCGCGCAACTCCGCGACATCGTGGCCCGCGCCGGACAGGCGAACCCCTCCGCCGTGCAGTACCACTTCGGCTCGCGCGCCGGCCTCCTCGACGCGGTGATGGCCGGCCGTCAGGCCCGTACGGAAGGCGTGCTCACGCCCCTCCTCGAAGCGCTCGACGTCGAGCCGGGTGCCGGCCGGGACGCCGGGGACGGTCCGGATGCCGGAGACGGTCCGGACGCCGGGGAGAGCTCGGGCGCCGGAGACGGCCCCGGTGACGGTGACGGTGACGGTGACAGTGACGGTGACGAGCTGAAGGGCCTGGTCGCCGCCCTCGTCACGGCCGAGTCGAGCGAGCTGGGCACCGACCGGGGCCGCCGCTGCCTGCGGATCTCCGCCCAGCTCAGCCACGAGAGCGGCGTGCGGACCCGCACCCCGCACCCCACGCTCGCCGGCACCGCCTACTGGCGCCTGATCGAGCGGGTCGCGGACCGGCTCGCCGCCCTCGGACTGCCGGAGCCGCTGCTCCTGGAGCGCCTCGACCTGGCGCTCACCGTGGTGGGCGCGGCCATGGCGGACCGGGCCCGGCAGTACCTCGACGGCACCGAGCCCCTCATCGACGAGGCGCTCTTCCTCGCCGACCTCGTCGAGACCACCACCGCGCTCCTCCGGGCCGCACAGCCCCGGAGCGTCCGAACACCCCGGAGGGACCCTTCATGAACGACCTCACCGGCAAGACCGTCCTCATCACCGGCGGCGCCCGGGGCCTGGGCGCCGAGGCCGCCCGGCAGGCCGTGGCCGCCGGCGCGAACGTCGTCGTCACCGACGTCCTGGACGAGGACGGCAAGGCGACCGCCGACGCGCTCGGCGAGCGGGCGCGCTTCCTCCACCACGACGTGACCTCCGAGGAGGACTGGGCGGCGGCCGTCGCCTACGCGGTGACGGAGTTCGGCGGGCTGCACGGCCTGGTGAACAACGCGGGCATATCCACCGGCGCGTTCCTGGAGACCGAGTCCGTCGAGCACTTCCGCAAGGTCCTCGACATCAACCTGACCGGCGTCTTCATCGGCATGAAGGCCGCGATCCCGGCCATGAGGGAGGCGGGTGGCGGCTCGATCGTCAACATCTCCTCGGCCGCCGGCCTCATGGGACTGGCCCTGACCGCCGGCTACGGAGCCTCCAAGTGGGGCGTGCGCGGCCTGACCAAGATCGGGGCGGTGGAGCTCGGCACGGCGAGGATCCGCGTCAACTCCGTCCACCCGGGCATGACGTACACCCCGATGACGGCCTCCGTCGGCATCGAGCGCGGCGAGGGCAAGTACCCGAACACCCCCATGGGCCGCGTCGGCGAGGCCGACGAGATCGCCGGTGCGGTCGTCTTCCTGCTCTCGGACTCCGCCTCGTACGTGACCGGCGCCGAACTGGCGGTCGACGGCGGCTGGACCACCGGCCCGACGGTCGAGTACGTCATGGGCCGGTGAGCCGTACGCGGCGGGGCGGTGACGTGCGGGCCGCCGCGCCCGCGAGGCCCAGCCGGGCGGCGACGCGGCCCCCGGTCGCGCGGTCGGTACTGGTTGGATGACGGCATGAGCGCCGCTGAAGAGATTCTCGACGTCGTCGACGAGCACGACCGGGTGGTCGGACAGGCTCCGCGCGGGGAGGTGTACGCGCGAGGTCTCATCCACCGCTGCGTCTTCATCCGGGTCCGGGACGCCGAGGGCCGGATGTTCGTCCACCGCCGGACGCCGACGAAGCTGGTCTTCCCCTCCCTGTACGACATGTTCGTGGGCGGTGTCGTCGGCGCCGGCGAGTCCTACGACGAGGCCGCGCTGCGCGAGGCCGAGGAGGAGCTGGGCGTCTCCGGACTGCCCCGGCCCGAGCCGGTGACGAAGTTCCTGTACGACTCCGGGGGCGTGGCCGGCAAGTGGTGGTCGGCGGTGTACGACGTGCGCTGCGAGCTGCCGGTGGACCCGCAGGTCGAGGAGGTCGCCTGGCACGGCTTCCTGACGGACGACGAGGTGCGGGCGCGGCTCGGCACCTGGGAATGGGTGCCGGACGGGCTCGCCGCGTACGAGGAGCTGCGGGCCCGCGAGGCCGGTACGGGCGGCCGGGCGGGCCGATCACCCGGCCGTTAGGGTGCACGTGTGAGCGATTTCGTGCAGACCCTGCGGCTCTGGTTCGCGCCGCAGCGGGTCCGGGACGAGGGCGAGACCCCCGACTACCGCTTCTCCCTCGCCAACGAGCGGACCTTCCTGGCCTGGATCCGGACCGCGCTCGCACTCGTCGGCGGCGGGTTCGCCGTCGACCAGTTCCTGCCCGACCTGCGCTGGGGCGTGCGCGTCGGGCTCGCGCTCGCGCTGCTCGCCGGCGGCGTGCTCTGCGCCCTGCGCGCGGTGAACCACTGGGTGCTCTGCGAGCGGGCCATGCGGCGCGGCGAGGACCTGCCCGGATCCCGCTTCCCCGCGGTGCTGAGCCTCGCCGTGGCCGGTGTCGCGCTCACCATGGTGGTGCTGGTCGTCTTCGGCTGGGCCGGGCGGTGACCGCGCCCGGCGCGGTCCGGGACCCCGGGCTCCAGCCGGAGCGGACCCGGCTCGCGTGGCGGCGTACGACCCTGTCGTGCACGGTCGTCGCCGTACTCGCCGTGAAACTGACCGTCAGCGACGAGATCGGGGCGAAGGAGCTGACCGGCCTCGCGCTGTCGGCGCTGGTCTGGGTCGCGTTCCTGGCCGTGTCCCACCGGCGGATCCGTTCCCTCGGCGCCGCGCGGCCGCTGCCGCTCTCCCACCGCGGCGCGCTGCTCGCGGTGGCGTGCACGATCGCGCTGGCCGTGTTCGGGGCCGCCCTGATCTGGTGAACGACGGACGGGAAGCCGGTGACGCGGCTGAGTCGGTGGCGGGGCGGCCTGGGGCCATGGCGTGTGCTGAGCCGGTGGCGCGGGGGCGGGCTGGGTCCGCGGCGCGGGCCGGGTCCGTGGCACGGGCTGGGGCCATGGCGCGGGTCGAGGCGTGGCGGCCGGGGGCGGGGCCGGTGGGCCGGTGGGCAGGTGGGCCGGTCGGGTCTCGCGGTCGGCGGTGTCCGAATCGCCTACCGATGGGTCCGGTCGCATACTGACGGCGTACAGCAGGCGGCCTGGGGCCGCGTCGGCCGAGCCGGGCTGTGCCCGCGCCCGTGGTCCCGCTGCCGCCGTCGCCGACGGCTGACCAGGGACCACGACCATGACCACCACCAGACCGACCGACCGCATCCCGGGCTTCCAGGGCGCCGTCGTCGGACCCGCCGACCCGGACTACGACACCGTCCGTCGCTGCTTCAACCGGGACCACGACCAGCATCCGGCGCTGATCGCGCGCTGCACGGGCCCCGAGGACGTACGCGCCGCCCTCGGGTACGCCCGGGAGAACGGCCTCGGCGTCGCCGTGCGCGGCGGCGGGCACGCCACCGCGGGCTTCGCGTCCTGCGAGGGCGGGCTCGTCGTCGACACCAGCCCGATGAAGCACGTCGAGATCGACCCGGAGGCCCGCACCGGCCGCTTCGGCGCCGGCCTGACCTGGGGCGAACTGGACGCCGCGACCCAGGAGTCCGGCCTGGCGGTGACCGGCGGCCGGGTGTCCGACACCGGAGTGGCGGGTCTGACGCTCGGCAGCGGGTCCGGCTGGCTGGAGCGGATGTACGGGCCGTCCGCGTGGAACCTGACGTCGGCGGAGGTGGTGACCGCCGACGGGCGGATCCTCCACGCCGACGAGAAGGAGAACCCCGAGCTCTTCTGGGGCCTCCGGGGCGGCGGCGGCAACTTCGGCGTGGTCACGGAGTTCGGCTTCCGGCTGCATCCCGTCGGGCCGCTCCTGTACGCGGGAATGCTCCTGCACCCGAGCGCTGCCGCGGGTCCGCTGGCACGGTTCTACCGGGACTTCCTGGAGCAGGCGCCCGACGAGGTCACCGGGGCCTTCGCCCTGATCACCGCCCCGCCGGAGGAGTTCGTGCCGGAGGAGGCACGGGGCAAGCCGGCCTGTGCCGTGATCGTCGCGTACGTCGGCGACCCCGCCCGGGGCGAGGAGGTCCTGCGACCGCTCGTGGAGTGGGGCGACCCCCTGGTCCGCAAGGTCCAGCCCATGCCGTACACCGCCGTGCAGCGGATGCTCGACGACGGCACGCCGACCGGGGTCAGCGAGTACTTCAAGATCGACTACCTGCCCGAGCTCCCGGACGAGGCGATCGACACCGCGATCGCCCTGGCCGAGTCGGTGAGTTCGCCGATGACGCAGCTCATCTTCTGCCCGCTGAGCGGCGCCATGGACCGCCTCGACGCGGACGCGATGGCCCTCACCGTCCCGCCCACGAAGTGGGTCTACTTCTGCCTGGCCGTCTGGTGGGGCGGCGAAGGCCGCCAGCGGCACATCGGCTGGGCGCGCGACCTCCACGCGGCGCTCCGGCCGTGGACGACCGGCACCTCGGTCCCCAACTTCATCCTCGCCGACGAGGGCGCCCGTCTCCGCTCCTCGTACGGCCCGGAGAAGTACGCCCGCCTGGTCGCCCTGAAGGACCGGTACGACCCCGGAAACGTCTTCGCCCTCAACCAGAACATTCCGCCGAGCGGGTGAGCGCCGGGGCGGGGCGGTGGCGGGCGGGAGCCTCGGGACCTCAGGGCACCGTCACGACGACCTTGCCGTTGAGGCCGCCCTCGGCGTTGGCGCGCTGGGCGTCCGCCGCCCGCTCCAGGGGGAAGGTCCTGGCCACCCGTACCGTCACGACGCCGTCATCGACGAGGTCGGCCAGGACCGCGAGGTCGGTGGGGTCGGGCCGGACCCAGAAGTAGCGTCCGCCGAGGGCCAGGACCTCGCCGTCGGCGATCGAGGCGAGACGGCCACCGGGCGCGAGCAGCCCCGCGGAGAGCTTCAGGTACGGCCCCCCGATGGTGTCGAGGACGGCGTCCAGACCCAGCGGGGCCAGGGCCCGGACCCGGTCGGCGAAGGTCGCCTCGTCGTAGCGGACCGGCTCGGCGCCGAGCGCGGCGACCTGTTCGAGCCCCGCCTCCCGTGCCGCGCCGATGACCCGGCAGCCGAGGTGCCTCGCGATCTGCACGGCCATCGAGCCGACGCCACCGGCCGCCGCGTGCACGAGTACGGTGTCGCCGGCGCCGACGAGCAGCGCCCGGTGGAGCGCCTGGTAGGCGGTGAGGCCGACGAGGGGCAGTGCCGCGGCCTCCTCGAAGCCGACCGTGCGCGGTTTGCGGGCCAGGGTGCGGACCGGGGCCGCGACGTACTCGGCGAAGGTGCCCCGGGACAGGAAGTCCTCACGCACGTACCCCATCACCTCGTCGCCCTCGGCGAACTCGGGGACGGACACCCCGGTCCTGACGACCACCCCGGACACGTCCCAGCCCGGAACGACGGGGAACACCGCGTCCATCATGCCGTCCAGGTACCCGGCCTGGCACTTCCAGTCCACCGGGTTCACCGACGCCGCCCTCACCCTGACCAGGACGGCGTCCGGCCCGACCTTCGGTTCCGGCCGCTCGCCGTACTCCAGCACCTCGGGACCGCCGTACCGGCTGTAGCTGATCGCCTTCATGCCTCCGACCCTGTGCGGGGGCACGGGACGCCGCAACTCGGACGAGGGACGGAGACGCGGGCCTGAGCGGACGGGGCGGAGACGCGAGGCGAGGATGCGGGCCGGAGCGCACGGGGCGGAGACGCGGGCCGGAACGGGGTACAGGCGCGGGCCGGTGCGGACGGGTTCGTTCCGGCTTCCCCCGGGGCAGGGACGGCTGGCACGCTTCGCCGTGTCCAGTCGGGCTCTCAACCGGGGGAAACACCTTGTCTGCCACCGATCCCTACGTCGTCGCGCTCGCGCCGAACGTCCACGCCTTCGTCCAGCCCGACGACGGCTGGTGCCTGAACAACGCCGGGTTCCTCGGCGACGCCGGCGAGTCCCTGCTCGTCGACACCGCCGCCACCGAGCGCCGGGCACGCCTCCTGCGCGAGGCCGTCCTCGCCCAGGGACTGCCGCTGCCGTCGACGATCGTCTCGACGCACCACCACGGCGACCACACGTACGGCAACGGCGTCTTCCGCCCCGAAGCGCGGATCGTCGGGCACGAGAACTGCCGGGCCGAACAGCTCGCCGCCGGCCACCAGCTCCATCTGCTCTGGCCCCAGACCGACTTCGGGCGCGTCGACATCCTCCCCCCGTCCCTCACCTACCGCGACCGCCTCACGCTGTACGTCGGGGACATCGAGGTACGCGTCATCCACCCCGGCGCCGCCCACACCACCGGCGACTCCGTCGTGCACCTCCCCGACCACGGCGTCGTCTTCACCGGCGACCTCGTCTTCCACGGCGGAACCCCCTTCCTCCCCATGGGTTCGCTCACCGGCTCCCTGCGCGCCCTCGCCCTCCTGCGCTCCCTCGACGCGCCCACCGTCGTCCCCGGCCACGGCCGCGTCACCGACCCCTCCGCCTACGACGCCACCGAGCGCTACCTCCTCTGGGTCCAGGAACTCGCCGCCGAGGGATACGCCAAGGGCGCCACCCCCCTGGAGACCGCCCGCCGCGCCGACCTCGGCGAGTTCGCCGCGTGGCGCGAGAGCGAGCGGCTGGTCGCCAACCTCCACCGGGCGTACGCCGAGCTCGAGGGGCGCGAGGAGGGGGCGCCGCTGGATCCCGTGGCGGTCTTCGGCGACATGGCCTCGATGAACGGTGGCGTGCCGGTCGCCTGCCACGCCTGACACCCCTTACGGGCCGCGGTCCCCGCCCTCCCCTGCGGGCTGCGCCCGGCGCCCCTCGGCGCGGACGCCCCGACCGTCATGAAGCCCTCGTCCCACTGGGGCGGCGCCCGCCCCCGCGCCCCCGCGCAATCGTTCCGCCGGGGCGGCGCCCAACCCCGCGCCCCGCGCGTTGTGGGCCCTCGCTCCGCCGGGGCGGCGCCCACCCCCGCGCCCCGCGCGTTGTGGGCCCTCGTTCCACTGGGGCGGCGCCCACCCCCGTGCCTCCGCACACCCCGTTGTGGGCAATCGTTCCGTTGGGGCGATGCCCACCCGCAACCGCCGGTGCCCCGCGTTGTGGGCAATCGTTCCGCTGGGGCGGAACGGGTGGGCACAACGGACGGCGCCCCGTGCCGGGCCCAGGCTTCCGCGCCTGAACCCGCACCCCGTTGTGCGACGCCGTAAAGGTGCGGGTCCAGGCACAAGGAGCGGAGGCGCCGCCAAGCGCGCCGTCCCGTGTGCCCACCCGTCCCGCCCAGCGGGACGATTGCCCACACGACGGGTGGGCGAGGGCGCAGCCCAGGCGGAGCGGGCCCACGGCGAGGACGGCAGCCCAGGCGGGCGGGGGCACGTACGGGGCGGGGGCGAAGGCCCACACGACAGCGGGCGAAGGCCCACGCGGCAGCGGGCGTGGCGGGCGGCAGCCCAGGCGGAGCGGGCCCACGCGGCAGCGGGCGAAGGCCCACACCGCGGTGGGCGACAGCCCGGGCGGGGGGCGGGCCCGGCTCACGGGTGCGGCGGGCGCGGGATGGACCGGCAGCCGGCCGGGGCACCCGGCGGCCGGGGGTGCTCGGCGGCGGGGGGCACCCGGCAGCCGGGGGTGCTCGGCGGCGGGGCGCACCCGGCGGCCGGGTGCCCAGTGGCGGGCGCACCCGGCAGCCGGGGGTACCCGGTGGCGGGGGCGCACCCGGTGGCCGGGGGTGTTCGGCGGCGGGGTTACCAGTGGGGTGGGGTCCAGGTGGGGTGGGCGGAGAGGATGGCGGCGGTGTCGTCGCGGTCGCGGAGGGCGACGTCGGCGGTGAGCCAGCGGTGGTGCAGCGCGGCGAGCGCGGCGCGGTCGAGGTGGACGCCGAGGCCGGGCGCGTCGGAGACGGGGAGGTGGCCGGCGCGGAAGGCGGGGCGGGGGGTGACGACGTCCTCGGTCTGCCAGGGGTAGTGGGTGTCGCAGGCGTGGTGGAGGCCGGGGAGGGTGGCGGCGACCTGGGTCATGGCGGCGAGGCTGATGCCCAGGTGGGTGTTGGAGTGCATGGAGAGCCCGACGCCGTACGTCCGGCAGAGCGCGGCGAGTTCGCGGGTGCGGTGGAGCCCGCCCCAGTAGTGGTGGTCGCAGAGGACGATCCGCACCGCGCCCTTCGCGAAGGCCTCGGGGATCTCCTCGAAGGTGGTCACGCACATGTTGGTGGCGAGCGGCACGTCCGTGCGGGCGGCGATCTCGGCCATTGCGTCGGTGCCGCTCGCCGGGTCCTCCAGGTACTCCAGGACGTCCCGCAGTTCGTGTGCGACGGCGAGTGAGGTGTCCACGGACCAGGCGCCGTTGGGGTCGAGGCGGAGGGGGCGGCCGGGGAACTCCTCGGCGAGGGCGCGGATCGCGGCGATCTCCTGCTCGGGCGGGAACACTCCGCCCTTGAGCTTGAAGGAGCGGAAGCCGTGGAGGCGGTCGAAGCGGCGGGCCTGGGCGACGACGCCGGCCGGGTCGAGGGCGGCGCCCCAGTCGTCCGTGGGGCCGGCGCCGGGGTGGGCGGCCCAGCGGTGGAAGAGGTAGGCGCTGTACTCGACCGAGTCGCGGACCTTGCCGCCGAGCAGGGCGTGGACGGGGAGGCCGAGGGTCTTGCCGAGGGCGTCGAGGCAGGCGGTCTCGAAGGCGGAGACGACGGAGAGGCGGAGCTTGTCGGCGGTCCGCACGCCGCGCAGACCGGCGGCGCCGACCCCCGCCTCCGTGACCGGCTCCGGCGACAGCGACAGCGACGACGACGGTGCCGGTGCCGGTGCCGGTGACGAGCTGCCCTCCCCGTCCGCCGTCGGTGCGGCCCCCACACCGGCCAGTGCGAACAAGGCGTTCACGTCCGTGATCGGGTGGCCGGGGAGGGCGTCGGCGAGGGGGCGGGCGAGGTCGAGGTAGACGGTGTCGCCGTAGGTTTCGCCGAGGCCGGTGACGCCGGCTCGGGTGACGACTTCGACGATGAGGCGGGGGGTGTAGGGCTGGTGGACGCCCTGGACGTTGAGGAGGGGTGGGTCGGAGATGAGGATCGGGGTGAGTCGGACGTCGTCGACGATCAGCATCGAATCCATATGTGAACTCTATTCAGGCACACGATCGGCGACCAGAGGGCGGAGGAGCCATTTCCGCCGCGGCCTGGACGGCATACCGACTGGTCGGTCATCATGAACGCCGACCGAAGCCGACCCGGAGGTACGCACGTATGAGCTCCGCCCCGCTGCCAGGACTCGACCCCGAGCAGCTGCGCCGCTTCCTCGACCGCGAGAGGCCCGGGCTGGTGGCCGGTCCGCTCGAAGCACGGTTGATCGAGGGCGGACGATCGAACCTGACGTACGTCGTGAGCGACGGCACCGGCCGCTGGGTCGTGCGCCGTCCTCCGCTGGGGCACGTGCTCGCCACCGCCCACGACATGAGGCGCGAGCACCGTGTGATCAGCGCCCTGGCCGGGACGGGGGTGCCCGTCCCGGGAGCGGTGCTGCTCTGCGAGGACGAGTCGGTGCTCGGGGCGCCGTTCTACGTGATGGAGTTCGTCGAGGGGACGCCGTACCGCTCGGCCCGTGAACTCGCGCCGCTCGGCCCCGAGCGCACCCGCGCCGCCGTCCTCGGCCTCGTCGACACGCTGGTCGACCTGCACGCCGTCGATCCCGCGGCCGTCGGCCTCGGCGACTTCGGCCGGCCCGAGGGCTTCCTGGACCGGCAGCTGCGCCGCTGGGGCAAGCAGCTGGACGCCTCGCGCGGCCGTGAGCTGGCCGGCGTCGACGAGCTGCACGCCGCGCTGGGGCGCTCGCTGCCGGTGTCCCCGGCGCCCGCCGTGATCCACGGCGACTACCGGCTGGACAACGTCCTCATCGGCGGGGACGACCGCATCCGGGCCGTCCTCGACTGGGAGATGTCCACGCTGGGCGACCCGCTCACGGACCTGGGCCTGCTCGTCATGTACAGCACGCCGCTCGACCTGCCGAACTCGCCCATCTCCACCACCGCCACGGCCCCCGGCCATCCGAGCGCCGCCGAACTCGTCGAGCGCTACGCGACCCGCTCCGGCCGCGACACCTCCGCCCTCGCCTGGTACACGGCCTTCGCCTGGTTCAAGCTCGCCGTGATCCTGGAGGGCATCCACTACCGCTTCACGCTCGGGCAGACGGTCGGTGCCGGCTTCGACCGCATCGGCGAACTCGTGCCCGTCTTCATCGAGCACGGCCTCACGACCCTTCAGGAAGGCTGATCCGCCATGGACTTCGCGTACGACGCCCGCACCGAGGAACTGCGGACCAGGCTCCTCGCCTTCATGGACGAGCACGTGTACCCGGCCGAGGCCGTCGCCGAGGAGCAGCGGGCCCGGCTCGCGTCGCCCTGGGACACCCCGCAGGTCGTCGAGGAGCTGAAGGCCGAGGCGCGGCGGCAGGGCCTGTGGAACCTCTTCCTGCCCGACGAGCGGTACGGGGCCGGGCTGACCAACCTCCAGTACGCGCCGCTCGCGGAGATCACCGGCCGCAGCCCGCACCTCGCCCCGACCGCCCTCAACTGCGCCGCCCCGGACACCGGGAACATGGAGCTGCTCGCCCAGTTCGGCGACGAGGCGCAGCGGAAGCAGTGGCTGGAGCCGCTGCTCGCGGGCGAGATCCGCTCGGCCTTCGCGATGACCGAGCCCGAGGTCGCCTCCTCCGACGCGACCAACATCGAGACCCGGATCCGCCGGGACGGCGACGAGTACGTCGTCGACGGACGCAAGTGGTACATCTCGGGGGCCATGAACCCCGACTGCAGGATCTTCATCGTCATGGGCAAGACGGACCCCGACGGTGCCGACCCGCGACGCCAGCAGTCCATGATCCTCGTGCCCCGCGACACCCCCGGTGTGGAGGTGCGGCGCGCGATGCGGGTGTACGGGTACGAGGACCACTCCCACGGCGGCCACGCCGAGGTCCTGTTCGACGGCGTCCGCGTCCCCGCCTCGCACCTGATCGGCGAGGAGGGCGGCGGCTTCGCCATCGCCCAGGCCCGGCTCGGCCCGGGCCGCATCCACCACTGCATGCGCCTCATCGGCATGGCGGAGCGGGCCGTCGAGCTGATGTGCCGCCGCGCCGTCTCCCGTACCGCGTTCGGGAAGCCGCTCGCCGCGCAGGGCGTCGTCCAGAACTGGATCGCGGATGCCCGCGTGACGATCGAGCAGCTGCGGCTGCTGGTCCTCAAGACCGCCTGGCTCATGGACACCGTCGGCAACCGGGGCGCGCACACCGAGATCCAGGCCATCAAGATCGCGACTCCCCGCGCGGTCGTCGACATCATCGACAAGGCCGTGCAGGCGCACGGCGCCGGCGGCGTGTCCCAGGACTTCCCGCTGGCCGAGCTGTGGGCGGCCGCGCGGACGCTGAAGCTGGCGGACGGCCCCGACGAGGTGCACCAGCGGTCGCTGGCGCGCCGGGAGCTGAAGAAGTACGTGTAGGGGCGGGATCCGGGTGCCGGGCGCGGGGGCGCCTGGGCCCGGGTGTCAGCCCAGGCGGAGGCAGAGGATGCCCGTCGCGGTGTGGACGCAGAGCCGTTCGTCGTCGAGCCAGTCGAGACCGAGGACCTCACCGCCGAGGTGGATCCGGTGCAGGACCTCGGTCGTATCGGCGGCGAAGAGCGTCAGGGCGCCGTCGGAACCGGCGGTCAGGACCGTCGGGCGGCCGTTCCTGGTCTGCAGCCGGAGCGCGGTCACGCGGACCCGGTCGGGGCGCGGGACGATGTCCGGCTCCCCGGGGGACACGCCGAACGAGGCGGGGAAGCGGGTGCGGACGGCGAGTTCTCCGTCCTGCGTGACGTACCCGAGGGCGGGGCCGCACGGCCACCGGCCCAGGTCGTGGATGACGTCCACCGAGGTCAGCCGCATGGTGAACCGGACGGTGTCGTCCGGCACCGAGCGCACCGTGAGGAAGGGCCGGGGCGGAGGCGCTTCCTCACTGCCGCCCGAGCTTTCGCTCCGGTACCCGACGGCGACGGCGAACACCCTCGCGCCGTCCGGCACGAGCCGCACCGAGCGGACGTCGTTCAGCCCCAGGCGCAGGAGCACCTTCACCCGGCCGTCGGCCGTGTGAAGGGCGAGCCTGCGTTCGGCGATCTCATGGTGGCCGATGCAGGCGACGAAACGGGGCTCGCCGCCGCCCGGTACGGGGACGGCCTCGACCAGCCCGCGCGTCAGCTGGAAGGAGGTGGGCGGCCCGCTCGTCCAGGACCGCACCTCGACCGGTCTCCGTTTCCGTCTCTTCTTCGCGAGCCGGTCCCTGAGGAGGACCGGGGCACCCGGGTGGACGTCGACGGCCGGCCCGTCGTCCCGCTCCGCCATGCGGTCCAGTACGGTGCCGTCCTCGCCGTCCAGGAGGCGGGCGCCGTCGGCGTCCTGGACGACGACGACGGGCCGGCCGGAGCTCAGCCCGACCCGGACGGTCGTCTCGGGATCGTCCGCGTTCTCGCCGTCCTCGGGCGGCGGCCCGAGGTGCCAACCCTTGGCCGCCCAGGCGTCGGAGCTCAAGGAGACCAGCCGGAGCCCGTCCGGGCCGTGGCCGGCCGCGAGGAGACGGGACGCGGGCGCGTCGGTGCGGGTGCGGCCGAGGACGGCGCCGTCGGCGCCCTGGGCGGTCACGGCGTACGCGGTCGCCGAGAGGCACATCAGCCCGGCTCCGGTCTCGGGTCCGGAGGCCGGTCCGGCATCGGGGGTGACCAGCAGAGCGGGCCCGTAGGGGTGCCCCGACCATTCGACGAGCCGGAGGCCGTCGGACCGGGCGGTGGACCGGACCCCCACGAGCGGCCCGAAGAGGACGGGATGGGTGGCGGCGGCGATCGTGTCCCCGTGCAGGGCGAAGGCCTCCACGGCGCGGCCGCGCAGGACGCGGTACGTCCTCCGCTCGACGGCCGGGGTGCCGGACGGGTCGCCGGTGAGGTCCCAGACCGTGAGCCGGGCCCTGCGCAGCTTCTCCTTCCACCCGTGCACGCGGGTCACCGCCACCCGGAGCCGCCCGTCGTGGTGCGCGACGGCGATCCGGTCGCCGTCGAAGGCCCGCCACAGGAGCGACCGCCGGCGGGCGGCGTTCAGGGTGAGCGCCGGGGCCTCGCCCGATGCGGTCGCGAGGGTCACCGTGCCGTCCCGGCGGAGGGCGGCGACCAGGCATTCGCCGCCGTGGTCGGTCACGGCGAAGTCCACCGTGTCGGGGGAGGCGGCCACGGCGCCGATCAGGTCTCGGGTCTCCACGTCCCACAGCCAGATGCGGTCGGCGGTCCTGAGGGCGGCCCAGGGGCGGGTGGCACATCCGTGGACGTCGGTGATCCGGCCGAGGTCGGTGGCGAGTTCGGCGAGGAGTTCGCCGCCCTCGGTGTCCCAGGCCCGTACGGGTCCGCCGCGCTCGGCGGTCACCAGGGCGGGCCGGCCGTGCACGGGGACCACGGCGGCGCCGCGCACGCCCCCCTCGAAGGTGCCGAGCGTGGTGTACGGGACCGGGGTCACCTCCGCCCATTCGGTGTCCCAGGGGAGCCGCGGGTACCGGAGCCGTACGGCTCCGGCCAGTTCCGGGGCGCCGGACTGGAAGGCGGAGAGACGTAGCCGGGCGGCGCGGGTGCGCTGGTCGGTCGGCGCGTGCAGCAGCGCCGCGCAGTGCGCGACGGCCCGCGCGGCGGCGCGGCCACGCTCCGTCGCGGCCCGGTTCAGGACCCGCTGGAGCGCGGAAACCGAGGCGGTGAGCAGGAATTCGGGGTCGAGGGCCAGGGCGTCGAGGAGGTCCGTCCCCTCGGCGTGCTCGGCGAGGTGGCGGCGGACGTAGGGGGGTGCGGCGGTCCAGTCGGGCCCGTCCGGGCCTTCGGGGGCGAGCCCGGCGAGGGCGTGCGCGACGTGTCCGCGGGCCGCCGGGTCGAGGGTGGTGCGCAGCGCGTCGGCGTAGGCCTGGTGGTACAGCCGGTAGACCGAGCGCCCGTCGGCGTCCAGCTCCTCGACGAGGTGCTCGCCCACGGCGCCGAGCAGCCAGGCGATGTCCTCCCAGTCGTAGGCCGGGGCGGGCCGGTCGGCGGCCGGGGCGGGGGCGCAGGCGGCCGGGGCGGGGGCGCAGGCTGCGGCGATCGTGCGCCAGACGTGGTCCGGGGGGAGGCCGGGGCCCTCGGCGAGGGCGAGGGCGGCGAGGAGGGGGAGGCCGCGGGCGTGGTCGGGGCCGAGTTGGTGGCGGAGGACGCGGAGGAAGGTGACGCCGGGCGTCTCGCCGACCTCGGGCACGCGCGCGTGCCAGTCGGGTTCGGTGGTGTCGACGGGACGGGCCGCGCGGCCGAGGTAGCGGGCGGCGATGCGGGCCGAGAGGAAGCTGCCGCGGGCCCGGGCGGCGATCTCCCGGGCGACGGTCTCGGCGGCCGCGTCGTCGTACGGGCCGCGGCTGCCGGGCCCGTCGGGTGCCTGGAGGAGGCGGCGTGCGTAGTGGGCGACGTCCTCGCCGCTGTTCTCGCGGGAGTCGTCGAGGTCGAGGACGGCGGGTTCGCCGCCGAAGGCGTCGACGACGTGGGGGCGGGTGCCGACGAGGAGCCGTACGCAGGGGACGCGGAGGAGGGGGCGGAGCAGGTCGGCCGCGATCCGGCGGGCCTCGGTGTCGTCGCCGTGGGCCTCGCCGGCCTCGTCGAGTGCGTCGACGATCAGGTGGAGCGGGGCCCGGCGGGCGGCGAGGGCTCCGAGGAGTGCCTGCGGGGTGTCGGCGGTGACCCCGGCGGCGTCGGCGACGGCGGCGACCAGGTCTTCGAGGAAGCGGTGCCGGGCGTGGACGGCCGTGGGGGCCGGGGCGTCCGCCGTACGGCTTCCGGAGCGGAGGAGCAGTTTGCCGAGGAGGGCGGACTTGCCGACGCCGGGGCCGCCGGTGACGATCAGGCCGCGGCCCCAGGCCCGGTCGCCGTGGGCCAGCCAGTGGCCGATCCGGTCGAGTTCGGCGGTGCGGCCGACGAAGTAGGAGCCGCCGCGTCCGGGTGCGGCGTGTTCGAAGCCCTGCCCGCGCGGGGCGAAGTGGTTCTCGAGGTCGGCGCGGCGGCGCAGGCCCTCGGGGCCGGTCCGGGCGAGCCTGGCCGCGAGTTCGGCGACGTCGCCGTCGTCGTCGCGGGCCTCGGGGCGGTAGCCGGTGTTCTCGAAGGAGAAGAAGGCGTACCCCTCGGTCTCCACGTGCGCGCGTGCGGTCTGGCGTATCCCGGCGCTCCGGTAGATGTCGTTGACGGTGTCGACGACGTGCTCGACGGAGAGGTAACGCTGTTTGAGCGAGACGGAGAGCCGGGCGAGGGCGGTTTCGAGGGCGGCGGCGAAGACCATCGGGGAGGCGGGCTCCCCGGCGCGGGCGACGGCGATCACGGCGAAGTCGGTGAGCCTGCGGCGCACGCCGTCGGCGCCGGCGCCCCGGCTGTCGGCGGCTCCCTGCCGGAGGGCGGCGCGCAGCTGCTCGGCGGCGCTCGCCGCGTCGGCGCCGCCCTGTCCGGCCCAGCAGGTGTCGATGACGAGGAGGACCCGCTCGGCGCCGGATTCGAGGACGTAGCGGGTGAGGTCCTCGGCGGCGAGCGCCGTGCCGGCGAGCCGGTCGGGGTGGCTGTCCGCGCAGAGGAGGTAGTGGCGGCCGGCGCCCTCGACGCCGTGCCCCGTCCAGTAGACGACGACGGCGCTGCCGGTGCCGTCCGTCCGGTAGGCCCAGTCGAGGACGCGGTCCCTGGTGGTGCCGAGGCCGGCGTCGGTGATCCGCTCGTCGACGCGGTAGCCGAGCCCGCCGAAGAGCCGGACGGCGGCGCGTAACTCCTCGGGCGTCAGGGGCAGTTCCGGGGCGTGCAGGTAGCTGCCCGTGCCCACGACGACGAGTCTGCGGTCGATGCCCGCCCGCTCGTGCGTCGTCCCGTCCGTCCCGCCCGCCCCGTCCACGGGCCAGTTATACCCCGGAGGGGCGTCAGGGGCGGAGGGCTCGGAGCAGGAGGTCGGCGAGGTGGGCGGCGACCTGCTCGGGGGTGAGCGGGCCGTCGGGGCGGTACCAGGTGGAGAGGTGGTGCACCGAACCGAAGTGGTAGTCGACGACGAGGTCGGCGGGGGTCGCCGGGGAGAACACCCCGGCGCGCTGCCCCTCTTCGATCAGGGCCCGGAACCGCTCGTGGTAGCGGCGCCGTTCGGAGCGGACCTGCTTGTTCTTCTCCGGGCTGAGGTGGTGCATGGAGCGGAAGAAGATGGCGGCGTCGTCGAGGTTCTCGATGGTCGTGACGACGACGTCGGCGGCGGCGGAGCGCAGCCTGTCCTCGACGGGGGCGGCGGAGTCCGCGAAGGCGTCGAGCCGCTCCTGCTGGAGGCGCAGGACCCGGGAGTAGACCTCCTGGAGGAGGTCCTCCTTGGAGCCGAAGTAGTGGTAGAGGGCGCCCTTGGTGACGCCGGCGGCCTCGACGATCTCCTGGACGGAGGTGCGGTCGTAGCCCTGCTCCGCGAACAGCCGGGTGGCGGCGGCGAGGAGCCTCTGGGGGACGGGCGCACCGCTCTCGTCCGTCGTCCTGGCCATGCTCCGCCGCCTTCCTTCGTGATCGCCCATGATCATCCGCGATGATCCGTGATCGCCCTGGTTCGGGAAACGTCGTTCCCGTCCGTAGATCTTCCCATCCGCCGGGGCCGGCCCTAGCGGCTGCCCGTCTCCCACGCCTGCTGGACGTGGTTCATGGTGCCGAGCCAGCGCTCCGGGTCCGTGGCGCGGTTGCGGTAGTAGCCGGCCACCTCGGGGTGGGGCAGGACGAGGAAGCGGTCGGCCGCGATCGCGTCGAGGAGCGCGTCGGCGACGTCCTCGGGTTCGATGGCGGTCGGGGCGAGGACGAGCTCGCCGGCCGTTCCGGCGGCCGTCAGCATGTCCGTACGGACACCCTGCGGGCAGATGGCGTGGACCTTGAGGCCGCGGTGCCGGTAGGTGAGGGAGAGCCATTCGGCGAAGGCGTACGCGCCGTGCTTGGAGACGCTGTACGGCGCCGCGCCGATCATGGTGAGCAGGCCCGCGGCGGAGACGGTGGAGACGAACCGGCCGCTGCCGCGCTCCAGCCACCCCGGGAGCAGGGCGCGGGCCGCGCGGACGTGGGCCATGACGTTGACGTCCCAGGCGGCGGCCCAGACGTCCTCGTCGGCGAAGGCGTCGCCGGGCGAGGAGAGCCCGGCGTTCGCGCACCAGACGTCGACGGAGCCGCCGAGAACCTCCCGGGCCTCGTCGACGACGGCGGAGGCGTCGCCGGGGACGGCGACGGCGCCGATCTCCTCGGCGACGGCCTTGGCGCGGACGGGGTCGAGATCGTTGACGACGACCCGGGCCCCCTCGGCGGCGAAGCGTCGGGCGAGGGCGGCGCCGATGCCACCGCCCGCTCCGGTGACGACGACCCCGGCGCCCCTGAGCCCGTTCGCGTCCGTGCTCGTGCCCGTTCCCGTGCCCGCGGCCATGGACCCACCTCTCGGCTGTGACGACCTGCTCTGACGACTGTGGCGACGCCCCGCCGTTCTCGCGGGGACCCGGACAGACTAACCAGTCGGTATGGAAAGGCGGAAGACCCGTTCCGCACGCCTCGTTCCCCGGCGCGGTCAGGAGCGCTAGCGTGCGTGCCCATGTCACCCCGAGGAGGTTCCATGGGTTTGTCGCGACGGAGTCTGCTGGCCGCCGGAGGGGCTCTCGGGGCGGTGGCCGCGTCGTCGCCCTCGGCCTCGGCGGCCCTCGGGGGCTCGCCGGTCACCGCCGACCCGGTCTCCGCGCCCGGCCACGGCCGTGTGCGGACCGGGTTCGAGCGTCTCGCGGCGGACGGGTACGCCCTGCTGGCCGGCGAGCGGGTCGGGATCGTCACCAATCCGACCGGCATCACCCCCGACGCCCGCCACGTCGTCGACGTGATGGCCGCCGACGAACGGGTGGACCTCGTCGCCGTCTTCGGCCCCGAGCACGGCTTCCGGGGCACCGCGCAGGCGGGCGGCTCCGAAGGGCGGTACGACGACCCGGCGACCGGACTGCCCGTCTACGACACCTACCTGAAGAGCGGGCAGCCGCTGGCGGACGTCTTCACCGCGTCCGGCGTGGACACCGTCGTCTTCGACATCCAGGACGTCGGCGCGCGCTTCTACACGTACATCTGGACCCTCTACGACTGCATGGCGGCCGCCGCGCTCGCCGGGAAGCGGTTCGTGGTCCTGGACCGGCCGAACCCGGTGACCGGGCGGGCGGCGCTCGGACCCGTCCTGGACCGGGCGTTCGCCACGTTCGTGGGACGCGAGCCGATCGCGCAGGCCCACGGCATGACGGTGGCCGAGCTGGCCCGGCTCTTCCAGGGCGAGTTCCTGACCGCGCCCCTCGCCCTGGAGACCGTACGGATGAGCGGGTGGCGGCGCGCGGAGTTCTTCGACGCGACCGGTCTGCCCTGGGTGCCGCCCAGCCCGAACATGCCCACGCCGGACACCGCCCTCGTGTACGCGGGCACCTGCCTCTTCGAGGGGACGAACCTGTCCGAGGGCCGCGGCACCACCCGGCCCTTCGAGCTCCTCGGCGCGGAGGGCGTCGACCGGCGGTGGGCGGAGGCCGCGAACGCCCTCGCCCTGCCCGGCGTCCACCTCCGCGAGGCGTA
Organism: Streptomyces sp. NPDC043176; assembly: GCF_056436715.1. Lineage (NCBI taxonomy): Bacteria > Bacillati > Actinomycetota > Actinomycetes > Kitasatosporales > Streptomycetaceae > Streptomyces > Streptomyces sp. NPDC043176. The sequence continues at coordinate 22,164 of NZ_JBWKCA010000019.1, read as the reverse complement.
CTTCGCGCCGACCTTCTCCAAGTTCCAGGGGAAGACCGTGGGCGGGGTCCAGCTCCACGTCCACGACCGGCAGTCCTTCGACCCGGTACGGACCGGCATCGGGCTCCTCGTCACCGCCCGCGACTCGTGGCCGGGCTTCGCCTGGCGCCCCGACCACTGGATCGACAAGCTGACCGGCTCGACCCGGGTACGGACCCTCGTCGACGCCGGAGCGGAGCTGGACGAGGTCGTCGGCGCGTGGGCGACGGACCTGGCGGCCTTCCGGTCGGTACGCGAGGAGTACCTGCTCTACCGCTGAGCCGTACGCCGACCGAGCCGACCCCTCACCCGGACCGGTACTCCCCCGGCGCCTCACGTCTGGACGGTGCCACGCGCGGGCATGCTGGCCGTGGAGCCGCCGCCCGCGCACGCGCGCGCCCACGGCATGGCGGCCCGCGTCGACGTGGAGGGACGGTCGGGCCGTGACCGGGATGAGTGTGGATCCGTACCGGGAGATCACCTTCGACAAGGACGGCGACGGGCCTGCGGGGCAGTCCGCGTCCCTCGCCGCACTGGCCCGGCAGGGGGTCACCGACCTCGTGGTGTTCGCGCACGGGTGGAACAGTTCCCCGTCCGGCGCCACCCGCCTCTGCTCGAACTTCTTCGCCCCCTTCCCCGGCCTCCTCGCCCCCGGCGTCGAGGCCGGCTACGCGGGGGTGATCTGGCCGTCGATGATGTTCACCGGCGAGCCCGTCCCGGACTACCGGGCCCTGGTGACGGTCCTTCCGGAGAAGGAACCCGTCATCGGCCGCATCACCGAACTGCTGACCGCCGCACCCGCCGACGAGCGGGCCTTCGCCGAGTTCGGCGCCCTGCTGCGCGAACTGACGGACGTCCCCGACCCGGCCTTCCACGGCGCCGCCGGTGCGCGGGAACCGGTGCCGGAGTTCCTGGTCGCCGACCCGGTGGAGATGTGCGCCCTGTTCACGGCCGCGCTGGAGGCCGTACACGCCGGGGAGCGGAACGGGTCCGGGTCCGGGCCCGGGTCAGTGTCCGGGTCCGGAGACGGGGGTGAGGAGGCGTTCGGGGACGGATTCGGGGAGGGGGCCGGGGACGGGCTCGGGGACGGATTCGGGGAAGGGGCCGGGGACGGACTCGGCGAGGGACTGGAGGAGGGGTTCGGTGAGGGGCTGAAGAGGTACTGGAAGGGGGCTCGGGAGGCGCTGCGGCAGGCGACGTACTACGTGATGAAGAAGCGGGCCGGGCAGGTGGGTGCGCAGGGGCTCGGGCCGTTGCTCGGCGAGGTCGCCCGCATGGCCCCGGGTCTCCGGGTGCACCTGGTGGGGCACAGCATGGGTGCCCGGCTCGTCGCGTACGCGCTGCGGGGCCTGCCCGCCGGGGCCCGGCCGGTCGCCTCCGTGACCCTCCTTCAGGGCGCGTTCTCGCACTACGCCTTCGCGACCCGGCTGCCTCACGACCCCGGGCGGTCCGGTGCGCTGCGGGACGTGCAGAACCGGGTGCGGGGCCCGATGGTGGCCTGCTACTCGCGGCACGACTCGGCGCTCGGGGTGATGTACCCGCTGGCGTCCCGGCTCTCGGGCGACTCGGCGTCCTTCCGCGGGGTCGAGGCAGGGCTGCTCAGCGCGGACGACCCGCGGTGGGGAGCCGTCGGGCACGACGGCGTGCAGGCGGTGCCGGGGACGGCGCAGCGGACCCTGGCGGCGGTGCTGCGCGACGGGGTGCCGGCGGCGGGGTGCGTGAACGTCGACGCGGCGGCGGTGGTCGGCTCGCACAGTGACATTCTCGGGCCCGAATTGGCACGGGTGGTGGTGTCGGCGGCGCGGACCGGCCCGGCATAGGGTCTGACCTGCTCCCCCACCCGCCGGACGCGCTGGTTCCGGTGCGTCCCGGGGGTCTCTCCCGCCCCGCTGATGGCTGCCATCGGCAATTCGATGGAACACCGCGGCGCGCTCGTTCGTCCCTCTGATATCGCGGAAGGACCAGCGGCGGAGGTGGCGAGAGATGGCCGGATTCCGGAGTCTCGCGAGACAGGTGCGCGATCCGGGGTGCGACACGGCACTGCGCAGGTACTCCCTGCGCAAGTGCCTGGAGCGGTTCGCGCCGTACGGGCACCGGGCGACCTGGGACCATCTGTGCCGCCGGCACAGGTTCGGACCCGAGGACCGGGAGCTCGACCCGGGGCGGCTGGTGGCCGCACTCGACGAGCTGGAGGAGGCGCGGGCCGTGTGGCTCGCGTACGAGGAGGAGTTCGCGGCCCGGCGGCGGCGCGAGAAGCACGAGGGCCTGCGCGGTCTCGGCGCCGTCGACGACTGGCACCGGCGCGTCTGGGGCGGCAACGGGGTCGTGCGGTGCGGCGACCCGGCGGTCCACCCGTCGGACCCGCTGCCCGAGGTCCTGCGCCGGCTGATCACGGCCCTGGAGGAGGGACCGGGCGAGGCGTGCCCGGTGTGCGCGGGGCCACGCATCGAGTGGACCGGGCCCGGCGACGCGTACGAACCCGGGCTCGGCCCCGTGTGCGGTGACTGCGGCGTGGGCGTCCCCCGCGCGGCGCTCACCTCGTCCGCGCTGGCCAAGGCCCGCGGGGACCGGCGTCGCCCCCTCGTATCGGCGGCGTGACGCGGCCGTACGGCCCCGTGCTCCAGGCCTGCCTGAACGGGTCCCGGACGCCCGGCGATTCCGCGGCGGTGCCGATGTCACCGGAGTCGCTCGCCGCCTCGGCGGCCTCCGCGGTGGCCGCGGGCGCCCACGAGGTGCGCGTCCAGCCGCGTACGCCGTGCGGTCGCCCGTCGCTGTCGCCCCGGGTGCTCGGGCCGGTCCTGACGTCCTTGCGGGAGACGCTCGGCGCGGCGGCCTCGGGCCCGGCGGCCGGCACGCCCGCGCGGGTGGCGACGGCCATGTCCGCCGAGCCCGACGCTGCGCGCCGACCGGAGCGGATCCGCTCCTGGTCCGTCCTCCCCGACCTCGTCTCGGTCGACTGGCACGAGCCGCACGCCGAGCGGCTCACGGCGGCACTCCTCGGCCGTGGCATCGCCGCCGAGGCCGCCCTGCGGCCGGGCACCGACGGCCCGGCCCGATTCGCCCGCTCACCCCTGGCCCCCCGGGTGGCACGGATTCTGGCGAGCGCCCACGACCCCGCGCCGGACATGTGGCCGGACACGTGGCCGGCGCGGGGTCCCGCCGCGGCACCGGGCCCCGACCGGGCGACCCGGTCCGAAGGGGCGACCCGGTCCGGAGGGGCGACCCGGTCCGAAGGGGCGACCCGGTCCGAATCCGCGTCAGGTTCCGTCCCGGCGGCCGGCCGAGCCGTGACCCTGGCCCTCGGTCTGCTCGCGGAGATCGGGCGCCCGGACGGCGTACCGCTGCTGCTGCACGGAGTGGAAGCCGGCGCGTGGCCGGTCCTGCGCCTGGCCCGCCGGCTGGGCCTCGGCGCGCGGATCGGCCTGGAGGACACGCTGTTCCTGCCGGACGGCACACGGGCCCGCTCGAACGCCGATCTGGTGGCGGCGGCGGTGGCGTACTAGGGCCTGTCCGACCACTCGCGCCGGGTCCGGCTCGCCCGGCACGAGATTCCTAAGGGGTGTCGTCGGCGGGGCGGCGGAGGGGGAGCAGGCGGGAGCCGGCCATGCGCTCGCCGAAGACGTCGTCCGGGTTGGAGAGGACGCAGGTCTCCAGGGAGAGGCAGCCGCAGCCGATGCAGTCCGTCAGGTGGTCGCGGAGGCGGCCGAGCTGCTTGATGCGTTCGTCGAGTTCGGTGCGCCAGGCGGCCGAGAGGCGGGCCCAGTCCTCGTTGGTGGGCGTGCGCTCCTCGGGGAGCTGGGCGAGCGCCTGACGGATCGTCGCGAGGGGGATGCCGACCCGTTGTGCGGCCCGGACGAAGGCGACCCGGCGGAGGGTGTCACGGCCGTAGCGGCGCTGGTTGCCGGTGGTGCGGCGACTGGTGATGAGCCCCTTCGCCTCGTAGAAGTGCAGGGCGGACACGGCGGCCCCGCTGCGCGCGGAGAGCTGGCCGACGGTGAGCTCGTGGATCTTCTCTGGAATCTGCGGCACCCGGGGAACCCTACTGGTGTGCCGCCGGAGGCCGTTGACAGCAGCCACCTCACCCCACATGCTGAGCAAGCGCTTAGATACCGACCGTTGGGTATGCCGTACCAGAAGGGACACGAACATGGCCGAGCCGAGGATCTTCACCTCCCCCGAGGAGCTGCGCGCGGGGGTCGGCGAGCAGCTGGGGTACAGCGACTGGCTGGAGGTCGACCAGAAGCGGATCGACCTGTTCGCCGAGGCCACCGGCGACCACCAGTGGATCCACGTCGACCCGGAGCGCGCCGCCACCGGCCCGTTCGGCAGGACCATCGCGCACGGCTACCTGACGCTGTCGCTGCTGCCGCTGTTCGTCCCCCAGGTCCTGTCGGTCCAGGGCATGAAGATGGGCCTCAACTACGGCACCGAGAAGGTCCGCTTCCCCGCCCCCGTACCCGTCGGATCGCGGCTGCGGGCCACGGCCGTCCTGACGAAGGTCGAGGAGGCGGGCGGCGGCGTGCAGGTGACGGCGGCGGTCACCGTGGAACGCGAGGGCTCCGACAAGCCGGTCTGCGTCGCCGAGTCCGTCTCCCGCTACTACTTCTGAGCACAGCCCGACCACTTCCGAGCACCACCCGCCACGGGCACGGGCCTGTCACGCGCTCCGGGCCGGACCCGTCACACGGACCAGCCCCTCAGGCGGTTCGGGCAGTCGGACAGTTCGGGCCGTCAGGCGGTTCGGGCCCCGACCATCCTGAGGACGAGGTCGGCGTACAGAGCGCCGACCTCGTCGGCGGTCCGGCGGCCCTGGACGTTGAACCAGCGCGAGACGTCGATGCAGAGGGAGAGCACGGCCACGGTGGTGCCCGCCGCGTCCGGGACGTCGAACTCGCCGGCGGCCACGCCCTCGTCGATGATCGCGCGCACCGTCGCGTCGGACCGGCGGCGCAGTTCCACGATCTCGGCCCGGTGCTCGGGGCCGAGGGCGTCGAGCTCGTACTGGACGACCCGCGCGGTGGTGTGGCGCTCGGCGTGCCAGCGGACGAAGGAGCGGACGGCGTCGGCGAGGCGCTCGGCGGCGGTGCCGTCGCCGGCGGCCGCGGCCCGGAGGATCTCCAGGGCCTTGTCGTGGCCGATGCGGCTGATCCGGTGGAGCAGCTCTTCCTTGGTCTTGTAGTGGATGTAGAGCGCGGCGGGGCTCATCCCGGCCCGGCCGGCGATGTCCCGGGTGGTGGTGGCGTGATAACCGCGCTCGGCGAACGCCTCCACGGCGGCCACCAGCAGCCGCCGGGCCGCCTCGGGCGTGACCTCGCCCCAGGGCATGTCCTCGCCCCCGGGCGTCTCCTCCGCCACGCTCATCCCACACTCCTTCTCGGACCCCGTCAGGACGAACACCATACATCGAGGGTGAGCAAGCGCTTAGAGCGTCTCGGCATGAGAGCCGCCGGCCTCAGAGCTTCTGGAAGGGGTCGTGCTCGGCGAGGAGCTTCTCCAGACGCGCCTGGTCGACCCGGCTGACGATCTGGCCGGCCTCCTGGCGGTCGCGGACGACCTTGGCCAGCGTGAAGGCCGAGGTCGTGAGGTAGAGGACCGAGACGGCGAGGAAGGCCCGCACCCAGGCGCTGGCTTCGAGTTGGTAGACCCCGATGCCCACGGCAAGGGCGGCGACCGAGAAGGAGATGACGGCCTGCATGTAGTAGGCGGCGGTGTTCTGCTGCTTGACCGGTGTGTCGCTCATGGGAAGAGCATCGGGCGGATGTGCCCCGTGCCACATCCGCCCGCGTACTCACTCGGATACTCAGAAGGCCGAGACTCCCGTCAGCGCCCGTCCGATGATGAGCTTCTGGATCTGGCTGGTGCCCTCGTACAGGGTCATGACGCGGGCGTCGCGCAGCAGCTTGCCGACGGGGTACTCGTCGATGTAGCCGTAGCCGCCGAAGACCTGGAGGGCGTTGTTGGCGGCGCGGACGGCGGCCTCGGAGGCGTACAGCTTGGCCTTGGAGGCGGCGGTGGCGAAGTCCTGGCCCCGGTCGACGAGGTCGGCGACGCGCCAGGTCAGCAGCCGGGCGGCGTCCACGTCGACGGCTATGTCGCTGATCAGCTCCTGCACGAGCTGGTACGAGGCGATGGGCTTGCCGAACTGCTCGCGCTCCCCCGCGTACCGCACGGCGGCGTCGAGCGCGGCCTGCGCGATGCCGACGCAGCCGGCGGCCACCGACATGCGGCCCTTGGCCAGGGCGGACATGGCGACGGTGAAGCCCTTGCCCTCGGGGCCGAGCATCGCGGCGGCGGGCACGCGGACGTCCTCCAGGACGAGCTCGGCGGTCGCCTGTCCGCGCAGGCCGAGCTTGCCGTGGACGGCGCGGCGGGTGAGGCCGGGGGTGTCGGCCGGGACGAGGAAGGCGGACACGCCCTTGTGTCCCGGCGCGTCGCCGGTGCGGGCGAAGAGCAGGACGACGTCGGCCCAGGTGCCGTTGGTGATGAACATCTTGCTGCCGTTGACCACGTAGTCCCCGGTGGCGTCGTCCCGCACGGCCCGGGTGGCCAGGTTCCCGGCGTCGGAGCCGGTGCCCGGCTCGGTGAGCCCGAAGCAGCCGAGCGCCTCTCCGGCGGCGAGCCGGGGCAGCCAGGCGCGCTTCTGCTCCTCGCTCCCCCACGAGGCGATCGTCTTGGCGACCAGGCCCAGGGAGACGGAGACGATGCCGCGCACGGAGGAGTCGCCGCGGCCGAGTTCCTCGGTGACGAGGCAGTACGCGAGGTGGTCACCGCCGGAGCCGCCGTACTCCTCCGGGATCGTGAGCCCAAGGAAGCCGACGGCACCGAGCTTCTTCACGATCGTCCGGTCGACCTCCTCGGCGCGGTCCCAGGCGACGGCGTGCGGAGCGACCTCGCGTGCGACGAAGTCCTGGGCCAGCCGCCGTACGGCTTCCTGCTCCTCGCTCAGCGCCAGATCCACCGTGCACCACCTCGCCCGTCCGTTTAATTACCACTGCTAGTTTTATAGCGCAGGCCTACTATGTGCGCCATGGCCCGACCGCGCAAGCCCCTGCTCAGCCGAGACCGGATCGTCGAGACGGCGGGAGCGCTGGTCGACGCGGAGGGCCTCGCCGCGCTCTCCACCCGCAGGCTCGCCGCCGAACTCGGCGTGAGCGGCCCCTCGCTCTACAACCACTTCCGCACGAAGGACGAGATCCTCGACGCGGTCGCCGACGCGGTGAGCGCGAAGATCGACCTGTCGATGTTCGAGGAGGACGACGTCCGGGACTGGTGGACCGCCCTCCACGACTGGGCCGTCTCCTACCGCGCCGCCCTCGCCGACCACCCGCACATCGTCCCGGTCCTCGCCCAGGGTCCCGGCCGCCGCCCGGCGGGCCTCCGCGTCGCCGACGCCGTCTTCGGCGCCATGGTCCGCGCCGGCTGGCCCCCCGCCCAGGCGACCTCCATCGGCGCCCTGATGCGCTACTTCGTCACCGGCTCCGCCCTGGGCTCCTTCGCCCGCGGCTTCGTCGACGACGAGACCGCCTACGACCCCGCCGACTACCCCCACCTCGGGCAGGCGCACCTCCTCGCGGAACACCGCCAGAAAGTCGACGAACGCGCCTTCGACACCGGCCTGCGCGCCCTCCTCGACGGCCTGCGACTCCAGTACGAGGCGATCCCGGCCCGGCCGGCGACGGCGTAGACGCCCGGTCGGCGCCATCACCGTCGGTTCGCCTGCGACGGCTCAGACGGCCCGGTCTGCGCCATCACCGTCGGTTCGCCGACGACGGCGTAGACGGCCGGGCCGGCGACGGCACGGGGTTCGGCCGGCTGCGGCACGGACGGTTCGGCCACCGCCGAAGGGTGGGTGCGGCAAGGTGGGGGGATGGCAGCCAGTGACCTCGCCGCGCTCGCGGCGCTCTTCGCGGACGAGAGCCGCGCCGCGTTCCTCCTCGCCCTCCTCGACGGGCGGGCGTGGACGGCGGGAGAACTCGCCCGGCACGCGGGGGTGGCGCCGTCCACCGCCAGTGAGCACCTCGGCAAGCTGGTCGCGGGCGGGGTGCTCGCCGAGGAGCGGCAGGGCAGACACCGGTACGTACGGCTGGCCGACCCCGGGATCGCGCACCTCGTCGAGGACCTGGCCGCCCGGTCCGCGCCCGAGGTGCCCGCGCCGCCGCGGTCCCTGCGCGAGGCGAGCGCCGGCGAGGCGATGGCCCGCGGACGCACCTGCTACGACCACCTCGCCGGACGGCTCGGCATCGCGGTCACCGAGGCGATGACCGTGCGCGGCCTGCTCCGCCAGGACACCGGCTTCGCACTCACGGACCGCGGCCTGACCTGGTTCGACGAGCGGGGCATCACCCTCCTGCGCAAGGGCCGGCGGCCCGTGGCACGCGGCTGCCTCGACTGGACCGAGCGACGCCCGCACCTCGCGGGCACCGCGGGCGCCGCCCTGTGCCGGCACGCGCTCGACGCCGGGTGGTGCGTACGGATCGGGTCCGAGCGCGCCGTGAAGGTGACCGCCGAGGGCGAGTCCGCCCTGTACGCGTCCCTGGGCATCGCCCCGGAAACGCTCCGGTGACCGCGGCGCGGGGTTCGGGCGACGGTGCCGCGACCGGGGCTCGGGGCTCGGGGCTGGGGGCGCGGGGCTCGGGCGACGGTGCCGCGACCGGGATACGGGCCGACCCGCGGTGATCCGGGCCGCGGGCGCCGCCCTTCCCCCCCGTGTGCCGCCCCGCCCCGTCCCGCCCGGCGATATTGCGGTGAGCGCCGAAGGGTCCACGCCCTACGGTCGAGCCATGCAGAAGCAATCCTCGCGGGCGGCGCTCGCCGCCGCCGGTGTGACCGTGGTCCTGTGGGCCTCCGCGTTCGTGTCCATTCGCAGCGCCGGGGCGGCGTACTCCCCCGGTGCGCTCGCGCTCGGCCGGCTGCTGGCCGGCGTCCTGGTCCTGGGGGCGGTCCTGCTGGTGCGGCGGGAGGGTCTGCCGCCGCGGGCGGCCTGGCCGGGGATCGTGGTGTCGGGGCTGCTGTGGTTCGGGGTGTACATGGTGGTGCTCAACTGGGGTGAGCAGGAGGTCGACGCGGGCACGGCGGCGATGGTGGTGAACATCGGGCCGATCCTCATCGCGCTGCTCGGCGCGCGGTTCCTGAAGGAGTCGCTGCCGCCCCGGCTGCTCGCCGGCATGGCGGTGTCCTTCGCCGGCGCGGTGGCCGTCGGGCTGTCGATGTCCGCCTCGTCGTCGGGCGGGCACGCCTCGGTGCTCGGGGTGCTGCTCTGCCTGCTGGCGGCGATGGCGTACGCGGGCGGGGTGGTGGCGCAGAAGCCGGCGCTCGCGCACGGCAGCGCGCTCCAGGTGACGACGTTCGGGTGCCTGGTGGGCGCGGTGGCCTGTCTGCCGTTCGCCGGGCAGCTGGTCGAGGAGGCGGGCCGGGCCCCGCTGTCGGCGACGCTGAACATGGTCTATCTGGGGGTGTTCCCGACCGCGCTGGCGTTCACGACCTGGGCCTACGCCCTGGCCAGGACGACCGCGGGCCGGATGGGCGCGACGACGTACGCCGTGCCCGCCCTCGTCGTGCTGATGGCCTGGGTGTCCCTCGGTGAGCTGCCGGGGCTGCTCACCCTCGCGGGCGGCGCGCTGTGTCTGGCGGGCGTGGCCGTGTCCCGCTCCGGGTCGCGGGCCTCCGTCGCGGCCGAGACGACCGAAACCACCTGAGAGGCAGGGCCGGCCGAAGCCACGTGGCGGATAGGGCCGGGTGGGCAAAGACCTCCACCCATACGGGAGTTACCCCCCCGTCTGGACCCCGCCCCACCCGGTCTCCCCGCCCCGGGACCCGCCATCAGACGGCGGACCCTCAGGTGGCCCGGCCTTCAAGTGGCCCGGCCGTCAGGTAGCCGGACCCTCAGGCCGCCGGACCCTCAGGCCGCCGGGCCGTCAGTCCTCGTCGCCGGACGCGAGGAGTCGGTGGGCGAGGGCCGTCAGCGATCCGCCGATGCGCTCGACCGACAGGCCGAGTTCGTGCCGCTGGAACCGGAAGAGTTCGGGTGACAGGGGGCTGAGCGCGATGTCGATCAGCGGGTCCGGGTCACGGACCCCGTGGGCGACGAGCAGCGTACGGACGTGGACGCGCCAGAACCCGTAGGCACCGGTCCGGAACCGCGCGGGGCCGGTCTCCGCCCCGAGCGCCAGCGGGAGATGACGCTCCAGCAGGTCGAGCATGGCCAGGTAGAAGGCCGCGAGCCGCTCTCCCGCGGGTGCGCCGGGGCCGAGCGGCGGCGGGCCGTGGATGAGCCGTCCCTGGAGCAGGCGCTCGTGCTCGTCGAGCAACGCCACGGCCACCGAGGGCGGGTCGGGGAAGCTCCGGTAGAGGGTGGCGCGGCCCACACCCGCGGCCTTGGCGATCCGGTCCATCGTGACCGTCCGAGGATCCTGTTCGGCGAAGAGCCGCTCGGCCGCTGCCAGGATCTGGGCGCGGTTGCGCTCCGCGTCCGCCCGCCGCCGCGGGGCGACCGGCTGTTCGTCCGCGGCCTGCAGATCTCCCAGGAGCCCGCCGACCCGGTGCACGGGGGCGGCTCCGCGTCCGCGCTGCTCGTCGTCGCTCATGACCCTGACCCTACTTCCCCCGTGAACAAGTGGACACCTTGTCCGCTTGCGGTCCCGCATGGCATGGTAAACGGACACGGCGTCCACTTACCTGTCCGCTTCCCGTCCCAGGGAGATCCCATGCACACCGCGCTGCTCGCCGCGGCTCTGCTGGTCGGCTGCCTCCTGGCCGTCCAGGCCTCCGTGAACCTCCAGCTCAACTCGGCCGTCGGCACCCCGTACGGCGCTTCGACCCTCCAGCTCGGCGTCGCCACCGGCCTGCTCGTCGTGCTCGCGGTGGCCGCCGGCGCGCTCGGCGCCCTCGGCAGGCTGCCCGACGTGGAGCCCTGGCAGCTGCTGGGCGGACTCGCCAGCCCGCTCTACATCACCAGCGGCATCCTGCTGTTCCCGCGGCTCGGCGCCCTCGCCGCCGTGGGACTCTTCGTCACCGGCCAGATGTTCGCCTCGCTCGCCCTCGACCTCTTCGGGCTTCTCGGCCTCGCACGGAAGGACCTCGGCGCCGGGATCGTCATCGGCGCCCTGGCCGTGCTCGCGGGCATCGTCGTGATCATCCGGGGCATGAAGGCGGCGGCACCCCCCGGCGCGCCCCGGATGTCGAGCGCCGGCCGCGCGGGGGCGCTGGCCCTCGGCGTCGTCGCCGGTGGCGTCCTCCCGGTGCAGGGCGCGGTCAACGCCCAGCTCCGCGCACAGCTCAGGGAGCCCGTCACCGTCGCCGTGATCAGCTTCGCCGTCGCGACCTTCACGATCGCCGTGGTCCTGCTCGTGCTGTACGCGACCCGGCGCACCCCGAAGCCCAGGATCGCCCCGCTGAAGAAGATGCCCTGGTGGGGCTGGCTGGGCGGCGTCTGCGCCGCCGCCTACGTCACCGGCACCTTCCTGCTCATCCCCTCGATCGGCGCGGCGGTGACCATCGCGCTCACGGTGACCGGCCAGCAGCTCACCTCGGCGCTGATCGACCACAAGGGCCTGTTCAGACTCCCCCAACGCTCCCTGACGAGGCCTCGGGCCCTGGGCCTCGCCCTGCTGATCGCCGGCTCCCTGACCATCCAGCTCGCCTGAGACCCCTCACGAGAGGTGCGGTATGAAACCCTCCTACACCGCGGGACCGGACCTCCACGTCCTCCCCTCGGCACTGCCGGTACCCGGAATCGGCGACCAGCCCGTCCACGCCTTCCTCTCGCGCGCGGGGCAGCCCCTCCTCGTGGACGCCGGCATGCCCGTGGACCGGGAGGACTTCCTCGACGCGCTCTGGTCTCTGGTCGAACCGGCCGACCTGCGCTGGGTCGTCGTCACCCACGACGACCGCGACCACACCGGCGCGCTCGCCCGCGTCCTCGAGGCCGCGCCGCGGGCGAAGGTGCTCGCCAACGCGCTGTCACTGACGCGGCTGTCGGAGGAGTTCGACATTCCGCGGGAACGGGTGGTGACGGCGAACCCGGGAAGCCGGATCAGGGTCGGCGACCGCGAGCTCGGCTTCCACCGGCCGCCCACCTTCGACTCACCGGGCACCCTCGCCGTGTTCGACCACTCCGACGGCACGCTGTACAGCTCCGACAGCTTCGGCACCGTCGTCGAAGAGCCCGCCCGGGAGTTCACCGACCTTTCCGCGGAGGAGTTCTTCCGCGGGTTCGACGTGCTGAACCGGGCGATAGCCCCATGGACCGCCCTCGTCGACGAGGCGAGGTTCCTCCGGTCCGTGGGCGAGCTGGCCGCGCTGCGCCCGGCGCGGCTGCTGAGCGCCCACGGCCCGACGGTCCGCGAGGACGCCGTGCCCCGGCTCTTCGACGCGATGGCCCGCATCCCCTCCCTGCCCGCCTGGCTGCCGGGCGCCGACCTCGACCTCGAGGCCGCGCTGGACGCCCACGAGCCCCCCGTCGGCTGAGCCTCACCCGGCCCCCACTCCACCCCGCCCCGCCCGCCCCGTCGACACACGACCGCGACCGCCGCACGCCCACGCAGGCACGTACACACGCCCACGCACACCCCCACATACACGCACACACCCACATACACGCGCGCGCACGCACACACGCACGCACGCACGCACCGAGGAGAACCATGTCCGACCCCACCACCGCCGACCTGACCCCGCCGCGCGGAGTCGTCACCGTCTTCTCCGACATCTGGTGTTCCTTCGCGCACATCGCCGTCCACCGGCTGCACACCACCAGGGCCCGGCTCGGCCTGGAGGAGCGGGTCGCCTTCGACCTGCGCGCCTTCCCGCTGGAACTGCTGAACGACGCCCCGAGCCCGCGTCCCGGCACGGACAGCGAGGTCGCCCGGATGGCGAGCCTCGAACCGGCCGCCGGGTGGCAGCTGTGGCAGGCCAAGGACTGGCTCTACCCCTCGACGACGCTGCCCGCCCTGGAGGCGGTCCTCGCGGCGAAGGAACAGGGCCTGAACGCCTCCGAGCAGCTCGACCTCGGACTTCGCCGGGCCTTCTGGGCCGAGTCGCGCTGCATCAGCCACCGCAAGGTGATCCTGGACGTGGCCGCGGACACCGGAGTGGTCGACGTCGACGCGCTGACCGAGGCGCTCGACGACGGCCGGGCCCGCCGGACGCTCGCCGACCAGGCCGCGGTGTCCGGGACCGACCGCGTGAACTGCAGCCCGCACCTCTTCCTGCCCGACGGCTCCGACCACGCCAACCCGGGCATCGAGGTGGGCTGGGAGGGCGCGTACGGCATCGGCTGGCCGGTGATCGCCTCGGACTCCCCAAAGGTGTTCGAGGACATTCTGCTGCGGGCCGCCGGCGCATAGCCGGAAACCCCGTCACTGCGCCCCGACGGCGCGAACGGCGGCCGGGCGTTCCCTCGCGCGCACCGCCCGGCGGGAAGGAGGGACGTCCGCCGGGCCTCGACCGCACCCGGGCTCGACGGACTGCCCACCGTGAACGGCTCGTCCTCGCACGGGTCATCGGCGAGGGGCCTGCTCCGCACAGCGAGCCCCCGACTGCTCCGTACACCCGGACTTCCCGTCGGACCGATCGTGCGGGAGGGCGCTCGAATCCCGGTCGGAAAAACCTCGTTCCGTACGTCAGGGGCCGGCGGGCCGCGTCAGGGGAAGATCACCAGGGCCCTGCCGCCCTTGCCAGCGAGCATGTTCTCGAAGGCGCCCGGGATGCCGTCGAGGGTGATCCGCTCGGTGACGAGGGCGCCCGGGTCGAGCCGGCCGGCCCTGATGTGCTCGGCGAGGACCGGCAGGTCCTCGACCGGGTTCGAGTTGCCGTAGACGCAGCCGGACAGGGTGCGGCCCCAGTGGAAGAGCTCCAGGGCGTTGAAGGTGACCTGCTGGTCCTTTCCGCCGATGCCGACGACGGTGGTGCGGCCGCCGCGCCGGGTGGACTCCCAGGCGGTGCGGATGGTGACGGCGCGGCCGACGCATTCGACGGCCACGTCGACGCCCTGGCCGCCCGTCAGTCTCCGGATCTCCTTCGCCGTGGTCTCGGAGGCGACGACGTACTCGGTGGCTCCCGCCGCCCGTGCCAGCGCCTCCTTCTCCGGGGAGACGTCGACCGCGACGATCGTCGACGCGCCCGCGATCCGGGCGGCCTGGAGGGTGGCGAGGCCGACCCCGCCGACGCCGAAGACGGCGACGGTCTCGCCCTCCCGGACGCGGGCGGAGTGGTGGACCGCGCCCCATCCGGTGAGGACGGCGCAGCCGAGGAGGGCCGCGTCGGTGAGCGGTACGCCGTCGGGGACGGGCAGCACGCACTTCGCGGCGACGACCGTCTCCTCGGCGAAGGCGGCGACGTTGAGGCCGGGGTGGAGCTCGGTGCCGTCCGCCGTCCGGGCGTGGACGTTCGCGGCGCCGGTCAGGGCCTCGGCGCAGAGCCAGACCTCGCCGAGCGAGCAGGGGGGGCAGGTGCCGCAGGACGGCGCCCAGTTGAGGACGACGCCGTCGCCGGGGGCCACGTGCGTGACCCCGTCGCCGACGGAGACGACCGTGCCGGCGCCCTCGTGGCCGAGGACGGCCGGGACCGGCAGGCGCATGGTGCCGTTGGAGAGCGAGAGGTCGGAGTGGCAGACCCCGGCGGCGGCGAGCCGGACGCGGACCTGGCCGGGGCCGGGCTCGGGGAGTTCGATGCCGGTGATCTCCAGGGGAGAGCCGACGGCGGGCAGGACGGCGGCGCGGATCACGCTCGTTGCTCCTTCGGGGCTCAGAACTGGAGGGACTTGGTCTGGAGGTACTCGGCGAGTCCGTGTGCGCCGAGCTCCCGGCCCACGCCGGACTGCTTGTACCCGCCGAAGGGTGCCAGCGGGTTGAAGCGGCCGCCGTTGATGTCGACCTGTCCGGTGTCCATGCGGCGGGCGAAGGCGACGGCCGCCTCGGGCTCGCCCCAGACGGCGCCGGCGAGGCCGTAGTCGGTGCCGTTGGCGATGGCCAGGGCGTCGGCCTCGTCCTCGTACCGGAGGATCGAGACGACCGGCCCGAAGATCTCCTCCTGGGCGATGGTCATCTCCGGGGTGACGTCGGCGAAGACCGTCGGGGAGACGTAGTACCCGGTCTCGCGCGGGGCGTCGGGCCCGCCGGCGACGAGCCGGGCGCCCTCCTCGATGCCCTTCTCGATGTAGCCGCGGACGCGCTCCTGCTGCTTGGCGTTGACGAGGGGGCCGACGCGCTCGCCGGGGACGTACTTGGCGACGGCCTCGGCGGCGAGGGCGACCGCTTCCTCGTACCGGTCGGCGGGGACGAGCATCCGCGTCCAGGCGCTGCACGTCTGGCCGGAGTTGGACATGACGTTGGCGATGCCGACGGCGACGGCCTTGGGAAGGTCGGCGCTCGGCAGGATCACGTTGGCGGACTTGCCGCCGAGTTCGAGCGCGACCCGCTTGACCGCTCCGCCGGCGAGTGCGCCGATGCGGCGGCCGACGGCGGTCGAGCCGGTGAAGGAGACGAGGTCCACGTCCGGGTGCTCGGCGAGCGCCTGGCCGGCTACCGGGCCGAGGCCGGTGACCAGGTTGAACACACCCGCGGGCAGCCCGGCCTCGTGCACGGCCTCGGCGAAGAGCTGAGCGGTGAGCGGGGTGTCCTCGGCGGGCTTGAGGACGGTGACGCAGCCGGCGGCGAGGGCCGGGGCGACCTTGGCGACGATCTGGTGGAGCGGGTAGTTCCAGGGGGTGATCGCGGCGACGACGCCGACCGGCTCGGCGTAGACGGTGGAGTTGCCGACCTTCTCCTCGAAGGGGTGGGTGGCGGCGAGTTCGGCGTACGAGCCGGCGACGGCGATCGGCAGCCCCGCGTGCACGGCGGCGGCGAGCTGGGGCGGCGCGCCGAGTTCGGCGGTGACGGTGGCGGCGATCTCCTCGGCCCGGGCGGCGAGCGCGTCGCGCAGCGCGGCGATACGGGCTCCGCGCTCGGCGGGCGGCGTGGCCGCCCAGCCCGGGAGCGCGGCGCGGGCCGCGCGTACGGCGGCGTCGACGTCCTCGGCGGTCCCGGCCGGGACGTGACCGATGACCTGCTCGTCCGCCGGGTTGATCACCGGGATCGTGTCCCCGGAGGACGCGGGGCGCCACTCCCCGCCGATGTACATCGCGTCGTGGGCCTTCATCCGCTGTCTCCTCACGTTGCCGGTTCCCCGTCCGACCCAAACTAGCGCTGTTAGTTTTTCGGCGCCAGGGTCCACCGGCGTGCCTCCGGTCTCACCCTCCCCCGCACCCCGGCCCCGCCCATCGTGCCGCCCCGCCGACCGCCCGTCCACGGCGAACCCGCGCCCCCTGGGCACGGCGACACGCCCCGCCCGACGGAGCGGCTGGATTCCGTCGGACGGGGCGCGGGTGGGGGCGGGCCCGCTGGGCCCGGTTCGCGGGACTGTCGGGCCCGGTTCGCGGGGCCGGGGACGTACCGGACGAGGGGTCAGATCTTCTGGGCGAGATCGGTGAGGTGGGCGAAGACGACGATGTTCGCCTCGTAGCCCGTACGGCGGTCGAAGGCTCCGCCGCAGGTGAGCAGCCTGAGCTCCGGACGCCCGGTGGCGCCGTACACCTCCTGGTCGGGGAAGTCGGCCTTGGCGTACGTACGCACGCGGTCGACCGTGAAGACGGCGACCTTGCCGTCGGCGCGGGCGACGCGGACGGTGTTGCCGGGGCTGAGGGAGTCGAGGTTCAGGAAGACGGCGGGCCCGGTGCGGGTGTCGCGGTGGCCGACGACGACGGCGGTGCCGCGCTCCCCCGGGGTGACTCCCTTCGCGTACCAGCCGACGACCCTCGGATTGTCGGCCGGCGGCGTGGCGAGCCGCCCCTCGCCGTCGAGGGCGAGTTCGATGACCGGCGCCTCGATGGTGATGGCGGGGACCGCCAGGGCGGTGGGACGCGAGCGGGACAGCGGCGCCGGCGGGGGCGCAGGCCGGGGCGGCGGCGTCGCCTTCGGCCGGGGCCGCGGCTTCGCCTTGTGGTCCAGGGCCGCGGGCGCCCCGGCCGCCGCCTGCCCGGGAGCGGCCGGGCCGGCGACGAGCGGCTGTTCGGCAGGCTCGCCGTCACCGGCCCACCAGAAGCCTCCGCCGACCAGGACCGTGGCGACCACCACGGTCCTGGCGAGACGGAGGAGCCGCCGCCTGCGACGCGTGAGGCGGGACCTACGCGGCGCCATTGTCGCGGCGGCGCGAGCGGCGGATCAGGACCAGTCCGGCCGTGCCGGCGAGGCCGGCCGCGAGGGCCGTGCCGATGCCGAAGGCGGAGGAGTCCTCGGCCGCGATCTCCGCGCTGCCGCCGCCGCCCGCGCCGACCGGGCCGTGCGGGGGCCTGGTCGGCGGGTGGGTCGGGTTGGTGATCACGTCACCGGGGCACTCGACCTTGAACACCTTCTGCTTGCCGGCCCCGTTCTCGCCCTCGAAGGTCCAGACGAGCTTGTACTGGCCGCTGGGCAGCGACAGCGTACCGGTGTTGCCCTTGCCGGTGGCCAGGGTGATGTGACCGCTGAGGCTCGGGTCGTCCGCCTTGGGTGGCTGGGGCGTGATCTTCCAGTCGACTTCCTGGAGCGTGTCGAAGTTGAAGGCCGCCAGGTAGAACTTGCAGACCTTCGGCTCGTTCCTCGGGTCGTCGACGGGCGTGCCGACCTTGTGGATCTTCACGTCGCCGTTGTCGCCGGGGGCGGCGTACGCCGCCGGCGCCCCCGCGAGGGCGAAGCCGCCCAGGGCGAACGCGGCTGCGGCGGTGACGGCGAGAGGCCGGGCGGTACGAGCGGGCATGCGGGTTCCTCCGGAAAAGATCGTGGGACCGATTTACCGATAATCCGACTATCTGTTACCGAATGATCACGAGGGGTGGCGACATGCGCGCGTCACCCTCCGAAGTCGCCCGTCCGGCGCACATCCGAGCCCGGACACGGACCCGGGTCAGATGATTCCGAAGAGGATCCCCGCCGCCAGCACCACCAGCGAGGTCAGCGCGGCCCACTTCACCGTGAACCTGGTGTGGTCGCCGAACTCCACCTTCGCCATGCCGACGAGCACGTACACCGCGGGGACCAGCGGGCTCGACATGTGCAGCGCCTGGCCGACCAGCGACGCGCGGGCGATCTCCAGGGACGGGACGCCGTGCGCCGCACCCGCCTCGGCGAGGACCGGCACCACGCCGAAGTAGAAGCCGTCGTTCGACATGAAGTACGTCAGCGGGATGCTCAGCACACCGGTGACCAGTCCCATGTGCGGGCCCATGCCCTCCGGGATGGCGCCGACGAGCCAGTCGGCCATGTGCTTGACCATGCCCGTGCCCGTGAGGACTCCGGTGAAGACGGCGGCGGCGAAGACCATCCCGGCGACGTTGAGGACGTTGTCGGCGTGGGCGGCGATGCGGGCCTTCTGCTCCGCCATGTTCGGGTAGTTCACGGTGAGCGCCAGGGCGGCGCCGAGGAGGAACAGGACCGGGATCGGCAGCAGTTCGAGGATCATCGCCGCGAGCAGCGCGACGGTCAGGCCGGCGTTGAACCAGTACAGCTCGGGGCGGAGCGTCGCACGGTTCGGGTCGAGCCCCTGGAAGCCGTCGGCCGCGGCGCCACCGCCTTCGGGGCGGGGGCTGGCGGGGCCGGGGCTCGCAGGGCCGGTGCCGGGGCTCGCGGGGCCGGTGGCGCTGTTGCCGGTGTCGGCAGAGTGGGTGCCGCCCGCCGTGACCAGCACGGTCTCGGTCTCCGGCGTCAGGGCCTCGTCGAGGGTGAGGTACCCGATCCGCTTCCGCTCGCGACGGCCGAGGACGTACGCGAGGGCGAAGACGAAGAGCAGGCCCGTGCCGAGCGCCGGGATCATCGGCACGAAGATGTCGGCGGCGTCGAGCTTCAGCGCGGTGGCCGCGCGGGCCGTGGGGCCGCCCCAGGGCAGGGTGTTCATGACGCCGTTGGCAGTGGCGGCGACACCGGTCATGACCACCAGGCTCATGCCGAGCCGCTTGTACAGCGGATACATCGCCGAGACGGTGATCATGAACGTGGTGGAGCCGTCACCGTCCAGCGAGACGATCGCCGCGAGCAGCGCGGTGCCGACGACGACGCGGACCGGGTCGGCCTTGCAGAAGCGCAGGATGCCCCGGACGATCGGGTCGAAGAGGCCGACGTCGATCATGACGCCGAAGTAGACGATCGCGAACATCAGCATCGCGGCGGTCGGCGCCAGCTTGCCGACCCCCTCGATGACGTAGTCACCGAGCTGGGCCCCCTGCCCGACCGCGACGCAGAAGAGCGCGGGGATCAGCACGAGCGCCGCGATCGGCGACATCTTCTTCATCATGATCAGGACCAGGAAGGTCGCGATCATGGCGAAACCGAGGACGGTCAGCATGGAGGACACCTCACGTTCACCCTTGAACTGCCGCCGAGCGGCGGTCCGGATGACCGTAGGTGCCCTCTTCAGCCGTTAACAAGACGTTGACGCGTGAGCAATACGAGCAAAACCCCAGGTCACGGCGGTGGTCGCAGTCGTGGTCACGACATGGCGCACAGTCGGGGCCACGGCACGGCACGCAGCCAACGGCACGGCCGGGGTCACGGGCCCGGCCACGACACGGCGCACGGTCGAGGTCACGGGAGGGGCCACGACACGGCGCACGGTCGAGGTCACGGGAGGGGCCACGACACGGCGCACGGTCGAGGTCACGGGAGGGGCGCCACCTCGACGGGGAATCCGTTCAGGACGGCGGTGCCGGAGAGAGGGTCGATCCGGGAGCCGTCGAGCAGCTGGTTGACGTTGACGCCGGGGCGGGCGGACGCCACGGCGAGCCGGGTGCCGGGCCGGTCGTGTCCCCAGCCGTGCGGAAGGCTCACCACCCCGGGCCGCACCCCGTCGGTGACCTCCACCGGCACCTCCAGCTCGCCGCCCTCGCCCTTGACCCGCGCGAGCCCGCCGTCGGTGAGCCGCAGCCGCTCCGCGTCGGCCGGGTGCACCTGGAGGGTGCAGCGGTTCGATCCCCCGTTGAGTGCGGGGACGTTGTGCAGCCAGCTGTTGTTCGAGCGCAGGTGGCGTCGTCCGACGAGGTGGAGCGTGCCCGGCTCCGGTACGGCGTCGAGGGCGGCCCGCAGTCGGGGCAGATCGGCGGCGAGGGGCGCGGGGAGGAGCTCGATCCGTCCGCTGCGGGTCTTGAGGAGCTGCGGGATCCGGGGCTTCAGCGGCCCGAGGTCGATGCCGTGCGGGTGGGCCCTCAGCTCGTCGAGGGTGAGTCCGTACGGGCCGAGGCGCAGCATCAGGTCGAGCCGCCGCTCGGGCCCGGTGTCACCGGACAGTCCGGCCGCGAACTCCTTCGGGTCGGCGCCGTACGCGGGCGAGTGCTCCTGGGTGACGGCCCTGGCGAGCGTCATGTCGATCGCCAGCTCGTCGACGGCGGACGGCGGGGCCCCGTCCGGCCCGGTCACGGCGAGGATCAGCCGGGCGTGGATCTCGCACTCGTCCATGCGGTCCGCTTCGAGGGGGACGGCGGCCGGGGTGTAGCGGGCCTGGTCACGGACGGCGAAGCCGTTGAAGGCGAAGTCGAAGTGGGCGCTCCGGGAGGGCGGCGGCGGGGGTAGCAGGACGTCGGCGTGGCGGGTGGTCTCGTTGAGGTAGGGATCGACCGCGATCATGAGGTCGAGGGAGCCGAGGGCCGCGTCGAGGCGGTCCCCGTCGGGCGCGGAGAGGACGGGATTGGCGGCGACGGTGATCACCGCCCTGATCCGGCCCTCCCCCGGCGTCTCGATCTCCTCGGCGAGCGCGACCAGCGGTAGTTCGCCCTTGACCTCCGGGTGGCGCGAGACCCTGCTGTGCCGGCGGCCGAGGGCGAACCCCTTCCCCGGTCCGGCGGGGCGCGGGGCGGGCGCGGTGGCGGAGAGCGGGAAGAGGGCGCCGCCCGGCCGGTCGAGGTTGCCGGTGAGGATGTTGAGGACGTCGACGAGCCAGTTGCCGAGGGTGCCGTACGCCACGGTGGAGCTGCCCATCCGCCCGTAGACGGCGGCTGTGGGTGCGGTGGCGAGTTCGCGGGCGAGCGTACGGATCGTGGCGGCGTCCACGTCGCAGGCGGCGGCGACCGCTTCGGGGCTGAACTCCCCCACCGCGGCCCGCACGTCCTCCACTCCCTCGACGTGGTCGGCGAGCCGGCCGAGGTCGGCGAGGTCCTCCTCGAAGAGGGTGTGGACGAGGGCGGCGAGGAGGAGCGCGTCGGCGCCGGGGCGGATCGCGACGTACCGGTCGGCGAGGCGGGCGGTCCTGGTGCGCCGGGGGTCGACGACGGTGAGGGTGCCGCCGCGCCGGCGCAGCGCCTTGAGCCTGCCGGGGAAGTCGGGGGCGGTGCAGAGACTTCCGTTGGAGTCCAGCGGGTTGGCTCCGAGGATCAGCAGGTGGTCGGTGCGGTCCAGGTCCGGCACGGGTACGGCGAAGGGGTCCCCGAAGAGCAGGCCGCTGGAGACGTGCTTGGGCATCTGGTCGAGCGTGGACGCGGTGAAGAGGTTCCGCGTCCGCAACGCACCGATCAGCAGGGGCGGGTAGAGGGCGCCGGCGATCGTGTGCACATTGGGGTTGCCCAGGACGATACCCACCGCGTCCGGCCCGTACTCCTCGATCAGCGGCCGGATTCGGGCGGCGATCGTGTCGAACGCCTCGTCCCAGGTGGCCTCCTGGAGCTTCCCGTCCTTCCTGACCAGCGGTCCGCGCAGGCGGTCCGGATCAGCGTCGACCTCGGGGAACGCGGCGCCCTTCGGGCAGATGAAACCCTGACTGAGGACGTCGTCGCGATCACCGCGCGCCCCCGTCACCCGGGGCCCGTCGAGCGTGAGGGTCAGTCCGCAGGTCGCTTCACAGAGGGGGCAGATGCGCAGGGCGGTGGACATGGCGTCTCCCTGGGGCGGCGTCGGGGTGGCGCCGAGCATACCGACCGGTAGGGACGTGCGGGAGGGGGTACGGGATGCGGGGTGCGAGGTGGGGGTGCCAGGTAGGGGTGCGAGGGCGTTGCGGGGAAGGCTTTGTGGGGCTCGGTGGCGTCACGGGGCCCCCTAGGCCCGCGGGCCTAGGGCGTGTTGTGAAAGTGCTGGTCACAGCCATTCGTTGATGGCTGCGACCAGTACGGTCGCTTCGTAGCGGACGGCAAGTTTGTCGTACCGCGTGGCGACGGCC